>JBAVYG010000225.1:0-11540 GCA_049698675.1 Terriglobia bacterium | reverse complement strand
CACCACCCCTTTATCCCTGCGACTCTTCCCGCGGTGCCCTCCCGCCTCTTGCCCTGCTCGCCTCTCATGGCTCTTTCATAGAACTTTTGACAGAACCAAATGATGTTCTGCCCCAAAGGGACGGCGTGGTGTTTCAGGGTACATCACCAGGCCCGCGTCTCGAATCCTCCACCTCGGATTCCCACCACCCTTTATCCGCTGGCCAGCGGCTAGGCCGAAAACCACCACCCCGACCGGAAACCACCACCATGTAGGCGCTGGGCCATCCTGGGGCTTGGTCGCTCTGTCCCTAACCTAATGAAATCACGACCTTTCGAGCCATGTGGTTTGGCAGGCCAATTGCTCCTATTATGGGCGTTGCAGTTCGGCAAGAACGGTGCTCGAGGGAGGAATCAAATGCCAAACGTAAAAGTCTTAACATTATTGGGAATAGGTTTGTTGGTTGCACCGTTCGCACATGCCCAAGCTGGACCCCCGGTGGAACCGGGCTACGGGAATCCGGCCTATGCGGATCCGAATCAGGGCTATGGGGATCAGGGCTATGCGAATCCGGATCAGGGTTACGTGGATCCGGGCTATGGAGGTCAGGTCTACATGGATCCCGGGCCACCTCCGGCGTGCCCGTATGGCTACTACCCCTATTACCCCTATGCATGCGCACCCTACAGCTACTATGGACCAAGCTGGTTCTCGGGCGGAGTCTTTATTGGCGTCGGGCCGTGGTGGGGCTGGGGTGGGCACCGCTTCTATGGGGGACGTGGCTTTGGCGGGCGGGGCTACTATGGAGGCGGGCGGGCCTTTTCCGGGCGCGGAGGATTTCGCGGTGGGTTCGGTAACGGTTACGCCGGTGGACGCGGACGTAGCTTCGGTGGTGGCGGACGTAGCTTCAGTGGCGGTGGACGTGCCTTCGGTGGAGGCGGGCGTAGCTTCGGCGGCAGTGGACGTGCCTTCGGTGGAGGCGGGCGTAGCTTCGGTGGAGGCGGACGTGGCTACAGGGGCGGTGGACGTAGCTTCAGTGGCGGTGGACATGCCTACGGTGGAGGCGGACATGGCCACGGTGGAGGCGGAGGCAGAGGCGGTTCCCATGGTGGTGGGCGCAGGTAGATTCCGTCATAACTCGAACCTCTCGCGGCCGACGGCATTTGCTGTCGGCCGTTTTGTAGGAAGGTACCGACTGCGGCTTCGCGAACGAATCTAGGGCCGTAGAGCCCCTTTTCTCGGGGGGTCAAACGACGTAATACGAGATCCCGGGGCGTGAGGAGGTTCCAGTACTCACTCGGCTTACCTCCTCCATCCGGCCGAACTCTTCAGCCGAGACATCATCGGCCGGCTCTCGTTCGGGTCCGTCGACCCAACCAAGCTCTCGCTGTACAGCAGCAGTCCCTGCTCGGACTTGGATGGGTGAAACCGTACGAACACGCGGATTGCTCCGCTCTCATTGACCGTCAAAGCTCTCACTTCGGCGATCTGGCCCGTGAGCACGTCACGATGCTCCCAAATCCAAAGCCGCTGTTCAGTGGTCAACTGCAATGAACCGACTTCGCTCTCCACGCCAGTCGGTCCTTCCACAACCATGGCTCCCAGGCTGCCGGTGAACTTTCCGGCGCCTTCAAGGCAACGTATGACTTTTACATCGAGGGTGTCATTCGCCTTCACTTTGAACCATAGGTCTGGGGAGTCCTGGTACTTCACGACCACACCCTCGCTCCAAGGCAGGCCACGGGGATCGTGGATGATGGCGCGATAGAACTCCACAGGGTCACCGCCCTCGGGCATGGCGGGGACGACTTGGAGATGCCTGTTGAACAGACGGACCTCCCGCGATCACGGCTTGATAGAGTTCACGCCGCTGTCCATAGGGCACCTGGCTGACGTCCCTGCCCTTGAACTTCGCGATGTCCCAGCAGTAGAACTCGACAGGACCTCTCTCGCGCTGGATCTGGATGGACTTCTCGGGCAGTGCATTCAGGATTCCGCCCACTCGGGCGGCTCCGTCGGAATGGTAAAGCTCTCCACGCAGCACGGTTCCTTCCTGCTCGGGGCCTGGGAAGAGCCTGCGGGCCAGCCATACGGGAGAGCGATTGTGGAGGTCTTCGATGGCCGGGAGCTTATCGTAGTAAGACTCTCCTTCCGGCCGATGCCTGCGATAAACAGCACGCAGATTGTGGATCGCCACATTCGCGAGACTGCCATCGTCTTTCCATTCGACACTGACCGGGCGAGTAGAGTCAGAGAGGGTCTTGAGGAACTCCGGCGGCTTCAGGTGAATATCGGGCTTCGCCACCAGAACAGAATTGTCCTTCAGGCGGACAACCAGATACCGATTCTTCTCGAAGGCTTGCCGGAAAGCACAGCGTCCCTTGAGGACACCGTTTGGAATGTTGACCTCGAAGGAGCGGTAATCCCTCACTCTCGGGCGGAAAGGCACGCCACGCGAGACTGAGAACCTGTGAAATAATCTCAAGAAGAGCAAAAGCATTTCATCCCGCGACGC
Source organism: Terriglobia bacterium (assembly GCA_049698675.1). GTDB lineage: Bacteria > Acidobacteriota > Terriglobia > UBA7540 > UBA7540 > CAVROP01. Next base: position 9,046 of record JBAVYG010000225.1, on the reverse strand, counting down.
GGGACAAAGTTGTTGAAGGCGCAAGGAAAACAAGCTGAGGGATGACTCGTAGCGACTTTCTCTGCTTAGCGAATTCATCGAGAATGAACGGTCATGGTAAGGAGGGGACACATCCACCCGCCAGAATGCGCTATACTCTCGTGCGACTTCTCGAGGAGGCTGTTTCATGCACCGTTGGCAATTCACTCTAATCCTATTGCTCTCGACCCTAACGCTCGCTGCCGCGCCGGCCGAAGAACCGGTTCCATTGCAAGGCTTCTCTTCGAACGCCGCACGGGCGGAGCGAGAATGGGAAGGGAAGTTTCGCTCCATACCCTCTCCCGACAACCTACGTGATTACATGAAGCATCTTTCCGCCCGCCCGCACCATGTGGGTTCACCGTATGACAAGGAAAACGCAGAATGGATTCTCTCCCGCTTCAAAGAGTGGGGCTGGGATGCGCATATCGAGAACTTCGAAGTGCTCTTCCCCACACCTAAAGAACGGTTGGTTGAGCTGGTTGAGCCCACGAAGTTCACGGCCAAGCTGGAGGAGCCGACAGTCCCCGAGGACCCGACCTCCAGCCAGCATGACGAGCAGCTACCCACTTACAATGCCTATTCGGCGGATGGGGACGTTACGGGGCCGCTGGTTTACGTCAATTACGGCGTGCCCGAGGATTACGAGCAACTCGAGCGGCTGGGGATTTCCGTCAAAGGCGCCATTGTCATCGCTCGCTACGGGGCATCGTGGCGGGGGATCAAGCCGAAAGTGGGGGCAGAGCATGGAGCGGTGGGCTGCCTGATCTACTCCGATCCAAGCGGAGACGGTTATTTTCAGGGCGACGTTTTCCCCGCCGGAGCCTTTCGTCCCCGCGAGGGCGTGCAACGCGGTAGCGTCATGGATGACACCCTCTATCCCGGCGACCCGCTCACGCCCGGCGTGGGGGCCACCAAGGACGCCAAGCGACTGCCGCTCGCGGACGTCCAGACCATAACCAAGATTCCCGTCCTCCCCCTTTCTTACGGCGACGCGCAACCTTTGCTCGCTGCTCTCAAGGGGCCGATGGCGCCTGAGCACTGGCGCGGCGCGCTTCCCTTCCCTTATCACATCGGTCCCGGCCCCGCCAAGGTGCACCTAAAGGTCAAATCAAACTGGGATATCAAGACGATCTACGACGTGATTGCGCGGGTTGGCGGGTCGGAGTACCCCGACGAATGGGTGGTGCGCGGCAATCACCACGACGCCTGGGTGAACGGCGCCGAGGACCCCATCTCCGGCCTGGTCGCTGAACTCGAGGAAGCTCGGGACTTCGGCGAGCTCTTGAAGCAAGGCTGGAAACCCAAGCGGACCATTATCTACTGCGCGTGGGACGGTGAAGAGCCGTCGCTTCTCGGCTCCACCGAGTGGGCGGAAGAGCACGCGGAAGAACTGAGCCGCCACGCGGTGGCTTACCTCAATTCAGACTCGAACGGCCGCGGCTATCTCTTTATGGAGGGATCACACTCACTCGAGAAATTCATCAACGGAGTGGCGCGCGACATCGAGGACCCCGAGAAGAAGATCAGCGTCTGGAAGCGCAGCCAACTCAGACAGATCGAGGACGCCAGCTCACCTGAAGAGCGCCAGGAAGCGCGAGAGCGTCCCGACCTTCGCATTGGCGCCATGGGCTCAGGCTCTGACTATGGCGCATTCGTCGATCACCTCGGCATCGCCTCGCTCGACCTCGGCTACGGCGGCGAAGACGGTGGCGGAATCTACCACTCCATTTACGATGACTTCTATTGGTATACGCACTTTGGCGATACTTCGTTTGTCTACGGGCGCGCCCTGGCCCAGACGGCTGGAACGGCGGTCATGCGCCTGGCGGATGCCGAGCTGTTGCCCTTCGACTTCTCTAACTTCGCCGACACCATTCGCAAATACACGGACGACTTGAAGAAGCTTCTGAAAAGCAAGCAGGATGAAGTTCGGGAGCAAAACAAAGAGATCGAGGAGGGAGTCTTCACGGCCACCGCTGACCCGCAAAAGAGCTTCGTTCCTCCGAAACCGGAAGAGGTCCCGCCTTATTTGAACTTCGCTCCACTCGAGAACGCGACGGATGCGCTTACTCAGAGCGCCCAGCGCTACCGGAAGGCGGTTGAAAAAGCGAATGCCAATGGCGGCGCGGCGCTGGCCAGCGCTCCGTTAAGCCCGCTCAATGCGCTGCTCGTCCAGAGCGAGCGGAAGCTGACCAGCCCTGAGGGCCTGCCAGGACGCCCCTGGTACAAGCATGAAATCTATGCGCCCGGCGTATACACCGGCTATGGAGTCAAAACCATGCCCGCGGTTCGCGAATCCATCGAGCAGAAGAAATGGAAACAGGCCGACGAGGGGATCATCGAGGTGGGCAGAATTCTCGCGGCCGAGGCCGCACTTATAAACTCGGCGGCGGCGGAACTGGAGAAGGCGATAAAGTAGCCCGGCCACGCGAGCCTGCCAATGATGGGCTGGCGGGACGGACCTGCCAGTTCTCTCGAGTTGGTTTACGGAAGGGTTAGCGGCTTCTCAAGGAACTTCCCTACTCGGACCCCTAATCCGGTCGCCGGGGAGGTTCTGAAGTCGGCCGCGGAAGGGTTGCCGGGAGGCCGTCCGAGTGGCTTCGGTCGGTGCTCAGCAAAGCTCCGAGAACCACTTCCAGCGCGTCGAGCAAGCGTGCGTCGCCACTCTGAATGAGATAGCCGGCCAGCCGAAGCAATTGCAGATGACGCGGTGTGTACAGTTCGGCGCCAGGTTGTGGGGGTTTTCCATGGCCGGCGCGAATCATATCCATAATGCATCTGCCGGAAGGTGTAATCAGACACTGGATGCCTGCCAGGTTCTCGTCGCGGTCCTGGAAGAACTCAGCCAAGGGTACGCCGAGAGCCTCCGCTATCTTGCGAAGGGTCTTAGGACGTGGCTCAAGGTGGCGATTCTCAATCCTGGAAAGGTACGAGCCGGCAATGCCAGAGCGTTGGCTCAATTGCCGCTGGCTGACGCCCTTCTGGTTCCGTATCTGCATGACGCGCGTTCCAATGCTCATAGATACCTCCCACCCATGCTTTTTCGAAGCTAATCTTAACATAAATGTAATAAAGTTCAAGCTGTATGCAAAATCTATTGACACTTCTGTGCAGTGAGCTATGTTAGAAGCGGTATACAAGGAAAACAAAAGTGAGGTGATGTTGAGCGCATACGGTGTGCCGGGATCCTGCTGACCTTGGCGTCGGCTCGACGCATAAGGCGGTGCCAGCGGAGGCGAGGGAACGCGAACAGCGTCAGCCATCGCGGTAGCCCAGGAGGAAAGATTCGGGGCGCGAGGTAATGAGAGGCACCCAACGGAAAATTCACACGCTGGGTGTTCCTGCCTTGGACGTAAGCCCTGGTCAAGGGGACAGGACCCCGGCGCCTCAAGAGTTTCGTAGCGATCACTCGCTACTAACAAGCCCACCGACCCGTCCGGGATTATATAGCAACCCCACAATCCTGCCTGATAAGCCCTGAGCCGGACGGGTCTACCCTTTTCTAGACTCTTAGGGCTGCCTCTCCCCAGAATCCCGTGTTAGAATGTCGCCTTCCCGCTCGTTGCGGTCAATGAAACCCGATGCGACGCGACGCTTCCTCTTTCGCTGAGTCAAGAAAGCTGGGGCGAGGATGAACCCCTCCGAGATTCGATTTGCAGTCGACAGGATGCTCGGGCGGCTGGCGAGAATGTTGCGCTTGCTGGGATACGACACTTACTATGCGAACGATATGACGGCCGCGCAATTGCTTGCCCTGGGGCGGAGCGGCGAGCGCGTGATCCTGACCCGGGGCGAAACAGCACAGCGGTTTCCGCACCTGGATAAGGTTCTGAGCCTCAAAAGTGAATATCCCCCCCAGCAGCTCCGCGAGGTAGTGGAACGACTTGGCCTGGACACCCGCTCGGGGCTCTGGACACGTTGCACGTTGTGCAACGCGCCCATTGAACGCGTGCAGAAGGCAGGTGTGGAGGCGCTCGTCGAGGCTAAGATCTTCCAACTCTACGAGGACTTCTACCGCTGCACCGGCTGCGGCCACGTCTACTGGCACGGTTCGCACGTGGATCGAATTCTGCGAAACTTGGAGTTTGTCCTGGGCCCGTCTTCCCTATAGAATTCAGCCGCGCGCAGAAAGTAGCGGCGAGTTTACCTCGTCCGCCGCGGCGGACGGCGTAAAGCCGCCTCTACATCAAACTGACCCCTTACCGGTTTCCGCGCCGCAGGCGGCGGAGCCGCTCGGCTCCGTGGGAGTTCCGGCACACCCGCTGACCCTTCCGGCCTCAACCGGCGTTGGCACCTGCCACGGCGCATGGAACAAGAGGGGCCAGCGCCATTTCAACGTAAACTATGACGTGAGTGAATAATATAGATATAATGAATTACCTGAAGGCAGGCCGCACGCCGCCTCGCGCAGGCCTATTCGACCGTAACGCTCTTGGCCAGGTTCCTCGGCTTGTCAATGTCGCAGCCGCGCAACACCGCGCAGTGATACGCAAAAAGCTGCAAGGGAACGACGGTGAGGACCGGCATCAGAAGATCGTGGTTCCGGGGAACCTCGATAAAGTCATCCACCAGGGAGCCGAGCTTGGCATTGCCGGCGGTGGTGACGGCGACAATGCGGCCTTCGCGGGCGCGAATCTCCTGCATGTTGGAGATGACCTTCTCGTAGGAGCCATCTTCCGGGGCAATCGCCATGGTCGGGAAGGCAGGATCGATGAGCGCGATGGGGCCATGCTTCATCTCACCGGCAGCGTAACCCTCCGCGTGGATGTAAGCAATTTCTTTGAGCTTCAAGGCGCCTTCGAGCGCAATCGGGTATTGGTATTTCCTGCCGATGTAAAGGAAATGAGAGAAGCTGCAGTATCTCTGCGCCAACTCTCGGATGCGCTCGGATTGCTGCAAGGTTTCTCGAATCTGGTCAGGAAGCCTTTCCAGCCCCCGCAGCAGCGTGGCTCCTTCCTCATAAGAAAGGTCCCGGCTTCGTCCCATCAAAATCGCCATCAGGGTGAGTATGGTGAGCTGCGAAACGAAAGACTTGGTGGAAGCCACCCCCACCTCGATGCCGGCATGCGAGTAAACGCCGGCATGGGTTTCGCGGGCGATGGTGCTGCCGACCACATTCACCAGTCCGAGGACCAATGCCCCCTTGCGCTTGGCCTCGCGGAGAGCGGCGAGCGTGTCTGCGGTTTCTCCTGACTGGCTGATGGCTAGCACCACGGTGCCCTGCCGCAAGTTCAGTTTGCGATAGCGGAATTCCGAAGCCAACTCCGTTTCAACCGTCAAATCGGTGAGAGTTTCGAAGGCGTAGCGTGCAAACAGGCCGGCATAGTAGCTGGTACCGCAACTGACAATGATGAGATGGCGAGCCTGTTGAAGTCGCTCCTGCACAGACTCCAACCCGCCCAGCTTGGCTACTCCCTCCGCGTGATTCACCCGTCCCCGCAACGCGTTCTCGACCGCCTCGGGCTGCTCGAAAATCTCCTTGAGCATGAAATGCGGATAACTCCCGCGGTCCATTGCCTCCGGGCCCACCTCCAGCGTGGTTGCTTCCCGGTTCACAGCGCGGTTCTCGAGGGTCGTAATTGAAAACCGGCCTGGCTCCAGCCGCGCCACTTCGTTGTCCTCGAGGTACACAACCTGGTCCGTGTGCCGTGCCAACGCGGAAGCATCGGAGGCAGCGAAGGATTCGTTTTCACCCACTCCCAGGACAATAGGACTTCCTCGACGCGCCACAATAATCTGCTCCGGGTGGGCGGCGTGCAGCACCGCCAAACCATATGTGCCCTGGACCTGCAAGAGTGCCTTGCGGACGGCCGCCTCCAGGTTCCCCTGGTAAAGGCTCTCAATCAAGTGGGCCAGAACCTCCGTATCGGTCTCCGAGCGGAAGGTGTGTCCCGCGGCCGCGAGTCGCTTCTTGAGCAGCAGGTAATTCTCAATGATGCCGTTGTGTGCCAGGAAGATCTTGCCCGTGCAATCGATGTGCGGGTGGGCGTTGCTTTCTGAGGGCTTGCCGTGCGTCGCCCAGCGCGTGTGCGCGATTCCCACCACGCCCTCGGGAGCGTCCTGCCAGACGCGCTGCTCGAGTGCAGCTACCTTCCCCACCGTGCGCACCCAGTAAGCTGGGCTGTTGAGGATGGCGATGCCAGCGGAATCGTAGCCGCGGTACTCCAGGCGCTTTAGACCATCAATCAGAACTTCCCGGGCGGATTGCTTGCCCGTATAAGCTACAATGCCACACATACATTCACTCCTCCGTGGTCAGTGGTCCGTGGTCCGTGGTCAGTCTTCAGTCGTCAGTGACCAGTAGGTGGTAGATGGGGGAAAACACTGCCTACGGCCTACTGCCGACTGCCTTCTGTCTCCTGACTCCCGAAACCTGACCCCTGCCTGCCATCGTTGCTACTTTCCTGGCGCCTGGAACCTGGCACCTGACACCTACTCACAGATACCCGAGTTCGCGACCCAAGGCCCGGAATTCTTCACCGCTCAGGAAAAGCTCCGCCTCTGTAGCCGCGTACCCGTGCTCGAGCGTTCGACGCAGATGCAGAGCGGCAATATCCGCCAGTTGTTGGTCGGTAAGATTCTTGCGATCGCGTTCTTGCAATTCGGCGAGTGTCGCGCAGGAAATGGCGACAGTCACCTTCTGGCCGTCCACCAGGAAAACTGCGTCCATAGTGTCGCTATGCCGCGTGGCGATGGCTGAGTAGAGGTGAACAAAATGAACTTTGACCGGCGCTTCCAAGCCTTTCGAGGCGACCTCAAACGGTGTCACGATATAGCTCATCGTTGCTGATCCTCAACTTTGCTGCGGTCGGCCATTGATGATTTCCAACTGGGCTACGTATTATAACGCATATAGGTTGGCTGCGGTCAGCTGTCCCGCCGCGGCAGGTCCGTAGTCAGTTGGCAATCTTGAGCTCTGAATTGTGAATTGCCCCGCCTGCCACACACCTCAAGAGTAGGCAGCAGGCAGTAAGCGGTAGGCGGTGTGCAAATCGATACTCACAATTCAGCATTCAGCATTGCTCTAGCGCCTGAGGCCTCGCCGCAGCCCCTCTTCCCCACTTGGCAGGAGACTCAACAGTCAACGACCAACGGTCGAAGGTTGGCTTTGGCTCTTCCCCAACGTACGACCTACCACCTACTAACTACCTGTCTTTTCAACAACATTCCCGCCTTCAACAAGTAACCACCTTTGTTTTCTATAACATTCCCGCTTTACCCCTCGGTGCTCGAGTCCGGTCCTTTGTTTTCAATAACATTCCAGCTTCGGTCGTTCATTTTTTAAACTTACAAGTCTTTTCTTCCCCTGTCGGCGGTGACATCTTGTCGTAGACTGCGGTACGAGCCAAGAGTCCCGCCAACTCGAACCCCCCTCAAGTTGAGTAGGCAGTCGGCAGGAAGCAGAAGGCAGACGGCGGCGGCGAAAAGGAAGAAAGCAATTCACCATTCACAATTGCGCTTATCACCTGTCCCTGCTCTTCCATCTGCTGAATCCTGTTCCGGCCCCTAAAACCTGGAACCTGACACCTGAAACCTGCTCTTCGGCGTCCTGAATCCTGTTTCTTCCACGACCCCACTTACTATACTAGCCTATCATTTTGGTCATGTCAACAGACAGGGAGTCCGCCTCAGGGTTCCGTCAAAGTCAAACTGGGTGAGGTGACCCAGGAACAGCAGGCCCCGGAGGGGCCTTCCGTGAGTAGCCGCAGGTTTCAACCTGCGGATAACATTGCGATGCGAATTACGCCAACCCCAACGGGGTTGACCGGTAGTCCGGCCCTTCCGGGGCCGATTCAGTTTTTTTGCCACGTTTCCGTGGGTTCCACCCACGGCTACTCACGGTTTGCCCCTTTGGGGCAATTCCCGCCCCGTCATTTCGTGCTGATCGGAGACTTTGACGGAACCCTGGAGTCCGCCTTGACTGGGCGTTCGGCGTTGACCCTGCCTGGGAGCAGGGTTGTTGAACAATGCCCAAGAGGAGCCGCGGACCAAACTATGCTGGAACGTTCCAAGACGAGGCTGTGGGGTGTATACTCGCAGCCGCTGGGTATCAAGGCGCGAGCGGAGGGAGCAGCGGGGTGGCGAAGGCGTCATGGGCTCGCGCCCGGAGGAATGTCATGAGGGCTCGCCATTTCCTCAGCTTTGCCGGCAAGGTTACGGCAGCGCACATCATCACCTATTTCATCGCGGGGGCAATCGCCTACCCCCTCCTTACCAAGGACTTCTACGTTGGTCCGAACCCCATCTTCAGGGTCTTCATGCGCACGGAGGCGGAGCCGGAGCTGTGGGGACATGTAGTGACTTGGTTTCTCCCTGCCCAGTTTCTGCGGGGTTTCCTGATGGCCGCAGCGCTTTATCCTTTCTTCAACACGCTGACGAACTGGTCATTCAAGAAGCGCTTCCTTTCCATTTCCGGCTTGTACATTGTGCTGGGATTCTGGGCGGCAGCGGTGGCCGCGCCCGGAACGATTGAAGGCATGGTATACATGCGACCTATCTTCACTCCGGTCGTGCACCTGAAAGTCCAGCCGGAGATCATCTTGCAGGGATTGGCCTTGGGGGCAATAGTGGCATTTTGGATGGGCCCGCCGCCACTGGACCGCGCTCACGGAAGCTGAACCCAAGGGGATGCCGAAAAAATTATTGGCGGGTCATTCCGACGCCCACCACGGCGGCTCGGCATTGCCCGGATCAGTAACTGCCAAGATTCTTCGTCGTCCCGCCGATAATAATAGCGGGCAGACTCCTTAGCAGGATGCTGAAAAACCTTTGGGAACGTTGTCATTCCGAGCGAAGCGAGGAATCTCACCCTGGAAACAAGGGACCTGCGAGATTCCTCGTCGTCCGTCGGCTGACGGACTCCTCGGAATGACAGGCGAGGCGGGTTTTTCAGCATCCTGTTAGTAATACTAGGTTAAGTTGTTCAAGAGCTGTCCAGTTTAGGAAATCGCATGTGGCACCACGGGCAAAAGCCGCCGAGCCTAATCAGAATTTGCTGCAGCCTCCTCCGCACTTGGGGCAAAGT
>JBAVYG010000224.1:0-5576 GCA_049698675.1 Terriglobia bacterium | reverse complement strand
GAGGGGCATCGTGTCCAGTTCCATCATGCCCACCTATCTTTATAACACCATCAATGATGCTTGGAACCCCACGCGGGGAAAGTACTTCTCTGCCGCGTTGATGATCTCCGGGTTGGGAGGCAACGTCTATACCGCTACTCCCTCCTTCGAATTCAAGTACTTTCACCCTGTCCGCAATAAACGTTCAGAGAAGCCGCAAGCCTTCGGCATGCACATACTGGCTTCAAGCATCCAAGGATACGGTGGCCGTGTTCCCCCGCCTTTTTCGCGCTTCTACATTGGTGGCGAGTATGACATCCGTGGTTTTGACATCCGTTCAATCAGCCCCCTGGCTTTCTTTCCGGCGACCGGCCAGGTGTGTAACCGCGACAGCTTCGGCAATCCTATTCTGGCTACCGGCGCCAATGGGCAGAAGGGAACGACGTGCGGGTCGTACACCCAATTCCCGTACTACACGCCGATCTACCCCGGCGGTGATACAGAGGTCATTACTAATTTTGAATACCGCGTACCGATTGCAGGTCCGGTCACCCTGGCAGCTTTCTTAGACGCCGGGAGCGCTTTTGTCTTGCGAACGAACCAGCTCCAAATTGACACCTCGATTCCTTCCTTGCAGGCATTGAGCACCGAGTACCCGTACTTCAGCCTGCCGACAAGACTCAGAATTATCTCAAAGACCAATTTACGTCCCCGGAGCTCAACGGGACTCGACCTGCAGGTCATCCTGCCGATTGTCAATGCGCCGTTTCATCTCTATTATGGCTATAACTGGCTCCGGGAGGATAACGTTCTGGTGATCCCTCCCCAAGTCCTGCCACCCGAGACCATGTTTCCAAATCAGGCCACCTATGAAGATGCGCTGAACCTCTTTCGCGGTTTTCGCCTGAAGGAGCGCAAGGGGAGAGTGGGGTTCACTGTGGCACGCACCTTTTAGCGACGAAATGAGTTAGAATGTGTTTTCGCAATTAGGACTCTACTTATTTGAAGGAGATTGAATGAAGACTCGAGTTTCCACCATTACTCTTCTGCTCTGCCTGGGAACTGCCCCGTCGGTTCTGCTCGGTCAGAGTTCGGGGACCTCAGGCAAGTTTGGGCTCGTCAATATCCAGGAGGCGATTCTGAGCACGGCGGAGGGAAAGAAAGCGATGGCTGAACTTCAGAAGAAGTATCAACCTCGCCAGCTAGATGTTCAGAAGCTCCAGCAGGACATACAGGCCATCAACGACCAATTGCAGAAACAGGCACCCACGCTTAGCGACGACGAGCAGCGGCGCCTGAGCCGGGACCTGGAGGAGAAGCAGAAGCTTTTGAAGCGCACTACCGAGGATGCGCAAGCCGACTTCGCAACGGACAGGGACGAAATGTTTCGCCGCATCGGCCAGAAAATGGTGAAGCAGATTAATGATTACGCGCAGCAGAACGGCTTCTCCCTGATCATCGGAAGCGACCAGGTTCCCATCTATTACGCGGCCAAGGAAGTGGAGCTGACGGATTCAATCGTCAGGCTCTATGACGCAGCGAACCCCTCTGATGCCCTGACTTCGGGCGTGCCAGCTACGCCTGCGGCAAAGCATCCCGCTGCCCCTTCAACCGCCAAGCCTGCCAAGCCAGCGGTCAAGCCGAATCCCTAAGGAAGGTATGGCTGAGGGGATATCCTCGCCCACTGCCTGCGCCGTTCCGTAGGGGGTGGGGTGTGCCCGTACGACGCCCGCCAATGCACCTTTCTAACTCTGTCCTTTTGGTTCTGCGTGGATATTAACTCGGAGGATCTGGGGGAAGGCTTTTCGAATCCTAAACTCGAGTTCTTCTGTAATGTCGTGCACCCGAGCTATGGGCAGGGCAGGGAGCAGCGTGCAATGGCACCGGACGAACACGTTTTCCGCCGCTTGGTGCGCTTCGATGTCGTGACAGTCTAAGACGCCTGGAATCTCTGCGGCGATCTCCATCAGCTTGGGTTCCAACTCGGCCGGGGTAAGCTGGACGGCGTTCACCGCCTCCACGTTCTTGGTGAAAGGCTCGAGGTGGATGTTCACCTCGCACACTTCGGGAAGGCCTTGTTTGATGTCCTGCTCGAGCACGGTGGCTTGGTCGTGGGCTGTGTCCAACCGTAGACTAGGCTCCACCTCGAGATCGAGGATTACGTTGATGCACCCCTTCACCTCGTAGGCTGTCACTTCATGAACCTGAAAGTTTCTTCGGTTGGCGATGGAGCGGATTCTCTCTACCAGATCCCCCGTGGGTGGATCGCTGGGAGTGGTGTGAATAACCACGTCGGAGTCGGGAAAGAGTTCGTGGACCGCAGACTCCACCAAATCCGCCACCGCCTTTGCGTGCTCGAGTGACGTGTTGCTATGAAGTGCCAGCCTCAAGTCCACAAAAAGACGTGGCCCACTTTGGCGGGTCCGGATGCGCTCCAGCCTCAGAACTCCCGGAACCCGTGAAACAGTTTCAGCAATCAGGCTCGAACTGCCTTCCGGCGAAGCGTCAACCAATGCCGCCACAGTCCTTTTTCCGAGCTTCAGCGTGATGTATACAACGATTCCAGCCACCACCAGTGCGGCAACCGGGTCAGCCTTGCGGAGCCAGTGGATGTTGCTTTGGTTGGAAACGTAAACCAGGATGAGACCTAAAATCACCACGCTCGAGCTATAAACGTCCGTGGAGAAGTGCAGCGCATCGGCTTCCAGAGCTTGGCTATTGTATTTTCGCGCCACCCGGAATAGCGCCCGGGATCGGAAAGTGTCAATGGTGACGGCAATAAACATTACGCCGAAGGCCGCGAGGCTCGGCTCTACATGAACATCGTGAAAGAAGAGCCGGCGCATGGCTTCCCAAGTGATCCATGCGCAGGTTACGAACAAAAGGGTGGCCTCCACGAACGCGGAGAGGGATTCGATTTTGCCGTGGCCGAACGGGTGGGCCGGGTCGGCAGGTTTGTCGGACACCCGGACGGAAATATACGTCACCACCGCAGCCACCAGGTCTAAGCCGGAGTGCATGGCTTCCGAAATGATTCCCAAGCTGCCCGTCAAGAGGCCCACCGTCAGCTTCATCGTGATCAGCAGGACCGCAGCAACCACGGAGGTCAAGGCAGCAGCCTGTTTTTCCTGCGTGGGAATCCTATGAACCATGTTTGCCTCGCGGGGCGCCATCACCCTTAAGGCATTATAGAACGGCTGGGACAAATGAGAAACCTCGCCCAGCAACGTTTCGCCAGGTGCACTGAAAAGGCTGTTGATCCGACGAATGGCGAGAACACAGGTTTAAATTGCTGAAATAGCCCTCCAGCATATTGTCGATTGCTGACGGCCGATTCGCGTTCTTTCTTATCGGGATTGCCTTCAGAGTTGGAAGATCCACCCGGCACATTTCTGCAAGGGCGGTACAGGCGCACCCCAGCCTTTTCAAGTCTCCACCTGCATCGCCTCGAGGGCGGCTTGGAGTGTGCTCAGAGCGTGTTGCTTTCCCTGCCGCCGTGTCACTTCAATCCCCTGGGCCAGCACCTTTCGGGCTTCTTCCTGCCAGCCCTGGTGAAGCAGGAACACTCCCGCCTGATAGTAGGTCGCTGAATATTCCGGATGGTGCGAGAGCAAGTATTCGAAATGTATCCAGGCTTCCGCCGGCTCCGACTGCGAGAGTTCAAGGGCGAGGCCGTACCGGGCAAACACGTCGTCTGGATTCTGGCGCAAACTCTCTCGCAAGAAATTGAGTCGATTCGTGCCTTCCATTTCGTAAGCGCCTCCTTAAGGTTTATCTTGATTACAAGGGGCCGAGATTCTGCAAGCCGGAAGGTCCTCGAGCGATTAGCCAGCTTGCGGATTCAGGTTGCATCCCTCCCGATGCTCGAATAGTATATGTGACGCAACTGAACTAGACAAAGCCTTCCAGGCCTTTGGCAGGCGGGCACAAGGGCGTAATCGAGTCTGCCTGGCGAGGTTTGTTGGGGTGCCAGAGCGAGGTTATTCGCGCCGCAAGAGAGAGCGAAGCATGAGGAACCAGAAGGCGAAAACCGTAGCCGATTCCCTTACCGAAACGGTGGAGATAGTTCTTCCGAACGATGCCAATAGTCTTGGAAACATACTCGGCGGCAAAGTTATGCACCTGATGGACATCGCTGGAGCGATCTCAGCCCGCCGTCACTGCCGGAGTCTTTTGGTCACCGTGTCGGTAGACAACCTGGACTTCGTTCATCCGATAAAGGTCGGCCAATTGATTGTCCTGCGAGCTTTTGTCACGCGCACGTTTAACACCTCATTGGAAGTTGAGGTCAATGTCTTTTTGGAAGATTGCCTAACCGGCGAGCGCCGTCAGACCAGTTCAGCCTTCCTCACTTACGTGGCGGTTGATCAAGACGGTCGCCCGAAGAAGGTCCCCCCCATAGTTCCCGTCACGGCGGAAGAGAAATGCCGTTTCCGGGAGGCGCTGGAGCGACGCCACCGTCGGCTGGCGCTGGCGGCCCGCGCCCATCGTCGATACTTCGAAAAGGAAAAATAGATTCAGCTCGTGGAATTCTTGGAGGCCGGTCAGAGACCCGCCCCTGATAGATGGAGAAGCATATGAAGAACAAACGGGAAAAGATCTTCTCAGGAACACCCTGGGAGCCGAAGCTGGGTTATTCCCGCGCAATCAAGGTCGGGGACATGGTCTTCGTCTCCGGAACAACGGGGACAGACCCTTCCGGAAAAGTTCTGGCCCCAGGAGACATTTATGCGCAGTCGGTACAGGCAATTCGGAATATCGAGAGCGCCCTCAAACGCCTGGGCCTTGGCCTTGAATACGTGGTGCGCACCCGGATCTACGTTACCAAAATCGAACTCTGGGAGGAAGTGGCGAGGGCGCACGCGGAGTCCTTTGGCACTGTCCATCCTGCGACTTCGTTGATAGAAGTCTCACGTTTTGTTGACCCGGAGATGCTGGTGGAAATCGAAGCCGTAGCGGTTAGTTGATTAGCTAGGAGTCAGAAGCCAGGAGTCAGGAGCCAGAACGGGTACGATTCCCCTCCTTGATAAGGAGGGGGCCAGGGGGTGGTTGACTCGCGAGATATCTCTGGCCCTCTCCCCCTTGGAGGCTGTCTCAAAACTAGGTATTTTAGACTTTTGCACAGCGTAAGTTATTGATTATTCGTTCTAAAAACCGTGATTTTGCCAGTTCTGAGACCGCCTCCTTGGGGGGGGGTGGCCCGCGCCGGCGCTTTCTTCAGCCCGTCAGCCGACGGGGTCGGGTGAGGGGGTCGAGCCGCCACAGGCCGCAAACTCTCTGGAAAGCGAGAGTCTGCGCTCGAGCCGCCGGTCACGTGAAACGTGCCACCTAAAACCCACTTTTTCGGTGTAATCTGCGCATTTTTGCACTCAAAATTGGGTTCGTTTTGAGTTCGTTTTTTGCGACTGTTGTTGATTCTAAAGGACTTGTTGGGTTCGTTCCCTCTATTTAGTATCTTTTTTGTATTTCCTTGCCATTTTCCACCCCCACGGGCCGTTTTCGAACCTCCTTCCCGCACTCTCTGCCGGCGCTTTCCATGGGTCAACCAGCATAGGCTACGATGCTTCCAGCTTCTTGTCAAGGGGAAAAAGCGGCTA
>JBAVYG010000223.1:0-1565 GCA_049698675.1 Terriglobia bacterium | reverse complement strand
GCCGAACGCCGTTCGGCCCTACGAAATCCCCAAAACGTTTGCTAGGAAAGCGCTCGCCCCACGGCGGCGCAGAGGAGGATTCACATGGAAAGGAAGATCCCTTCAATCAAAACGCCTCTCCCAGGTCCGGAAGCTCAGAAGGTGCTGGCACTCGACCGCCAATTCATCTCGCCTTCGTATACGCGGGACTACCCCCTGGTCGCCCAACGGGGCGAAGGCGTGAGTGTCGAAGACGTGGATGGGAATCTGTTCCTGGATTTCGCGGCGGGCATCGCTGTGGTATCCACGGGCCATTGTCATCCAGACGTGGTGCGAGCCATTCAGCGCCAGGCGGCAACGCTGATTCACATGTCCGGCACGGATTTCTACTATCCCCTGCTGGTTCAACTCGCGCAGAAACTGGCGGCCATAACCCCGGGCAAATTCCCCAAGCGGGTGGTGTTCGGGAATTCCGGCGCCGAGGCCATTGAAGCCGCCATAAAGATGGCACGCTACCACACCAAGCGCCATCGCTTGATTGCGTTCATGGGCGCGTTCCACGGCCGAACCTTGGGCGCGCTTTCCCTGACCGCGAGCAAACCCGTCCAGCGGCGTGGTTTTGGCCCCTTGCTTTCCGGAGTGGCGCACGCTCCGTACCCGAACCCCTATCACTGCCCCGCGGGCCATCGCGCGCCGGAGTGCGTTTGCGATTGCGACTACACAGAGTTCATTGAGAAACAGCTCTTCAGGACGACCGTTCCTCCGGAGGACGTGGCGGCGATTGTGGTGGAGCCGATCCAGGGCGAAGGCGGATACATCGTGCCCCCTCCCAGCTTTCTGGTCAGGCTGCGGCAGTTGGCCGATCGGTACGGCATCCTGCTGATTTTCGATGAAGTCCAGTGCGGAATGGGGCGCACCGGAAAGATGTGGGCCTGTGAACACACCGGCGTTGTACCCGACATCCTGGTCACGGCGAAGGGCATCGCTTCCGGCCTGCCACTCGGCGTGGCGGTAGCCCGCGCCGAGTTGATGGATTGGGGCCCGGGTGCGCATGCCTCCACTTTCGGAGGGAACCCGGTGGCTTGCGCGGCGGCGCTGGAAACTATTCGCCTGCTGGAAGAAAAGTATGTTGCGAACGCCGCGCGCATGGGAGAATACATCATGGGCCGGCTTGCGGACTGGCCACGCAAACACCCCCTTGTAGGCCACGTGCGGGGGCGCGGCCTGATGATCGGAATCGAGTTGGTCAAGAACCAGGAAACACGTGAGCCTGACCCGGAGGCGCGCCACAAGGTCATCGAGAGGGCATTCCATCAGGGGTTGCTCATCCTGGGCTGCGGTGAGAGCACCGTGCGCCTGATGCCACCCTTGATCATCGAGCGCGAGCACGCGGATATCGCGCTCGATATCCTCGACGCTTGCCTTTCCGAGGTCGAGAAATAGCTCGGGCAATAGACGGTAGCGCGGGCGTCTCGCCCGCTGTGGCGGGAGCGTCCCGCTCCAGCACGTAGGAAGCTTAACTAGCCCTCGGCGAACGAGGTCCATCACCGCTGTAGACGAAGTGCGAGGGGCGCGGGCGTCTCGCC
>JBAVYG010000222.1:0-2972 GCA_049698675.1 Terriglobia bacterium | reverse complement strand
GTACAAGGGGGCGCGGGCAGGATGCCCGCGCCACAGCGGGCGGGACGCCCGCGCTACCTCCCGGCGGGCAAGGAAGGAAATGCTGAGCTGATGAATGCGATAAAAGAAAAGGAAGGTGTTTACCTTTCAAGCTTCATGGAACTCGAGAAGCGCCTGGCCGCGAGCGCGCCTTCCTGGCTCCATGAAATCCGCAGGGAGGCGATCGAGAGTTTTGCTGAGAAGGGGTTCCCGACCACGCGCCAGGAAGAGTGGCGAAACACCAACGTCGCACCCATAGCCGCCGTGCCATTTCAACCGGCCACCACCCCCTGGCCCCCTCCTCAGAGAGGAGGGGAGTTGCTCCCCTCCTTGGCAAGGAGGGGGCAGGGGGTGGTTGCAGGTGGGTCCGCTGCATCGTTGGCCGAGCGAATCAGCCAGCTTCCCCTCGGCGACCTCGGATGCCCCAGGCTCGTCTTCATCAATGGGCGTTTTTCGAAACAGCTTTCGACGCTGGAAGCTCTCCCCAAGGGCGCCAAGGCCGGCAGCCTGGCGGAAGCCCTGGCGAGTGACGGGAAAACTCTGCAAGGCCACCTGACCCGTTACGCTGCGGATTACAGGCAGCATGCGTTTGTGGCACTGAATACGGCCTTCTTCGAGGACGGGGCATTCCTTGAGATCCCCAAGGGGGTAGTTCTTGACAGGCCCATTTACCTGCTCTACGTTTCCGAGGCCAGCGGGCTTCCCACGGTTTCCTATCCCCGCAACCTGATTATGGCCGGGCGAGAAAGCCAGGCCACCATCATTGAAGGCTACGTAGGACCGGACGCAACGCCCCTCTTCAGGTCGGCAGGCGCCAGGAGCTTGACGCGCGAAGGGGTTTACTTCACCAATGCCGTGACCGAAATCGCGGTGGGTGAAGGCGCTGTCCTCGAGTATCACAGGATTCAACAAGAAAGCGAAACGGCGTTCCACTTTGGGCGGCTCCAGTTCCACGAGGAGCGCTCGAGCAACGTCGCCACACATTCCGTTGCAATCGGCGGGGCTCTTGTGCGCGAAGAAGTGATGTCCGTTCTGGATGGCGAGGGCGCCGAGGCAACACTCGACGGCCTGTACGTTGTCACCGGCCGCCAACACATTGACAACCAAACCACCCTGGACCACGCGCAGCCGCACTGTAGCAGCCGGGAAGTCTATCGAGGCGTTCTGGATGGAGAGTCCTCCGCAGTCTTTAACGGCAAAATCATTGTCCGCAAGGATGCGCAAAAGACCGATTCCAAACAAAGCAACAAAAACCTCCTGCTTTCCGAAAAAGCCATCATCGATACCAAACCGGCGCTGGAGATTTACGCTGACGACGTCAAGTGTACGCACGGCGCCACCATCGGGCAAATCGATCCGGAAGCTGTCTTCTATCTGCGTTCCCGCGGAATCGGCCGTCAGGAAGCGCGCGACCTGCTCACTTACGCCTTTGCCAACGACGTCCTGGAGCGGATCAAGTATGAACCACTGCGCGAACGGCTCAGGGAAGGTTTATTTGCTCGTCTGGCGAGGGGCCAGCGGGCCGAGGAGGGATGATGGCCACCACGCACGAAGCGATCCAAATAGCCGCCCGCGAATCATCCAGTCCCGCCTTCGATGTGAAGCGGATTCGGGAGGATTTGCCGATTCTGAAACAGAAGGTGCACGGGAAGCCGCTCGTCTATCTCGACAACGCGGCCACCAGCCAGAAGCCGGCCAAAGTGATTGATGCGATTCTTGACTTTTACATGCACGACTGCTCCAACGTGCATCGCGGCGTGCATCTGTTGAGCGAGCGTGCGACGGAGGCCTATGAAGGCGCGAGGACAAAAATCCAGCGATTCCTGAACGCTCCCGATTCGCGGGAGATCGTCTACGTGCGCGGAACCACGGAGGGCATCAACCTCGTAGCGCAATCCTACGGGCGGCAAAACGTGAAGCCAGGTGACGAAGTCCTGATCACTGCCATGGAGCATCACTCGAACATCGTTCCCTGGCAGATCCTGTGCGAGGAGAAAAATGCCCTCCTTCGCGTGGCCCCGATCAACGACCGCGGCGAGCTGATCCTGGAGGAATTTGAAAAGCTCCTGAACGCCCGCACGCGCATGGTCGCTGTCGCCCATGTATCCAACGCCCTGGGCACCATCAATCCCGTGCGCCAGATCATCCAGAGGGCGCATGCCATGAATGTTCCGGTGCTCGTGGATGGCGCCCAAGCCACGCCTCACATGAAGGTTGACGTTCAGGAACTCGGCTGCGACTTCTATGCACTCTCAGGCCACAAGGTTTTTGGGCCGACGGGGATTGGGGCGCTTTACGGCAAGGCCGAACTCCTCGATGCGATGCCTCCTTTTCAGGGCGGCGGTGATATGATCAGCTCCGTGACCTTTGAGAAGACCATCTACAATGTGATCCCGTATAAGTTCGAAGCGGGAACGCCCAATATTGCGGACGCCATCGGCCTTGGCGCCGCCCTCGACTATGTCAACGAGGTAGGCCTCGCGAACATCACCTCCTACGAGCACGCACTGCTTTCTTATGCCACCGAGGCCATCAGTCAGATCCCCGGCGTCAGGATCATCGGCACGGCGCGCGAGAAGGCCGGCGTCATTTCATTCGTTCTGGAAGGCGTGCACGCCCACGACGTGGGGACTATTCTGGACCGCGAGGGCATCGCGGTTCGGACCGGCCACCATTGCGCTCAGCCGGTCATGGACCGCTTCGGCGTGCCAGCCACGGTGCGCGCATCGCTGGCTTTTTACAACACCAAGCAGGAGATCAACGCGCTGGCCGCGGGCATCCAAAGAGTGAAGGCTCTTTTCGGGTGAGCTGTTGCTTGTTGTCGCCCCCGCGTAAGCGGGGGTCCATGTCTGGAGGAAGGTGGATTTCCGCTTTCGCGGGAATGACGAGCGTGGAGTGCCTATGTCAGAACTCGAAGGACTTTATCAGGAACTAATTCTCGATCACAGCAAGAA
>JBAVYG010000221.1:0-2042 GCA_049698675.1 Terriglobia bacterium | reverse complement strand
GTGACTGGTACCTGGAGCTTCAAGTCAGCCATAGCGTTACAGTAGCTCGAACCGAGGGGGAATGCAACCGTATTTCAGCACGATGAACGCTCGCGGGTAAGGCTGGCGCAGAGCGCAACTCTGCGATCTTTGCGGGAACGCACCAAGCGAGCTGCTGGGCGGCGCAAACGCGGCGCGGTTTACGGCGAAGCTTAGAAGAGGCCCATGTCGCCTTCGGCCCGCTGTTACGCCCAGATCCACGCCATTTCCATAACCACCGACACTTACCTGTAGCGCCAGGATCCCGGCAGGATTCAACGGACCAGCGGATTGCGCACCTTCCGCCCCGGAAAGCGACCAAAGTCTCTGTCCGCTGTCCACAATTCCTGCACTCCATGGAGGCTGCACAGCGCCGCCACCCGCGCGTCGTGTACTTGCGTACCCGCAACACGACCCGCCGTGAGCGCGGCGTGCAATTGCGGCCAGTAGCCCCCGGTTTCGGCCAGCAACACCAGGCCGGGAGCTTCAAACCAAGCCTCCACCTGAGCGAGCGCCGTCTGGAGCGGGCTGGGAGGGTTGTAGATTTGCGGGTGCGTCACGATGGCCAGGAACTCGTGAAGACAGGGCCAGGGGATCGCCCAAGCCGCCCGGCCGGAGGCCAGCTCGGCGAGGCACGCAAAAGCAGCCTCATGCCAGGGCGAGTCCTCGCGGTGAGCGTAAACCAGGATGTTGGTATCGACGGCGATCATGCTCCCCGCCCTTCGTAGGCCGCGTCGCGAATCCGCTGCCAGGCGGCGCCTGCCATCTGGGGCTGAAGGCCGTTGCCCCGGAAGGAAACCTTGCGCAGCTTGAATGGCTTTACTCCCTTACGTTCAGCCATGAGGCGCCGAAGCCCTTCCTCGATCAGTGCCCTCACGGTGGTGTGTTCTCGAGCGGCGAGGCGCTTGGCCTGCTCCAGGAGCGAATCGGGAATCTCTACGGTTGTCTTCATATGGATAGATGTATCATGCAATATGTCGAGATTGCAAGACGTACGGTGGTGTGGGAGAGGAGGGCGGGCAGCCGCTCACCCCATCCCGATCGGCCGCCGGTGAGCGGCAGGTCGTTAGAAAGCCGTGGCGCCTGGAACGACGCCGAACTGCGATATAATGCTGGCAGGCAAGTGAAGTGGCAGGAGGTTCGATGGCGAACGAATTTACCGCCGTATTTGAGCGCGATGGGGAATGGTACATAACCTACTGCCCCGAGATTCCCGGAGCCAACGGGCAGGGCAAAACCAAGGATGAAGCTCGTGCAAGCCTGGCAGACGCAATTGCTCTCATTCTGGAAGACAGGCGGCAAGACGCTCTCCGTGGAATTCCGCCCGGAGCCGAACTGGAAACCGTAACCGTCAAGTGAAAAGAAGCACCTTGCTCCAGCACCTGCGCAAGCACGGCTGCCATCTCAAGCGCGAAGGTCGTGGCCACTGGTTGTGGTGTAACCCTGAAAAAGGAACAACGGAAGCGTATAGAGGAAGATCAAGGCGGGGTCTGGAGATCTGATGCTCCATGGGAAGTTTCAGCGAGCTTTTTGGGCTTGCCTGGCTTGTCGGTAGCCTCCACATTGAAGAGCTGGAATTCCGAGTAGCGATGCTCGTTGCGGAGGTGTTTGCCGTTCCAATCCACGGTGACGGTGACTTGCTGCGGAACCGAGAATCCCTGGCCGATGCCTCTAAACGAGAATGCGGGAGCCACCAGCATTGATGACCTTTGCGATCTCCTCGAGAATGCTATCAACTAGATAGGAACTTCTCATGGGTTATTTCTGCTGGTCAGGTGGCGCAGGAAGCGAGGCGGTTTTCCTCACCTCTTTGGTCTCGACATTGAAGAGTTTGTAATCCGAATAGCGATGCCAGTTGCGATAAACTCGGCCTTTCCAGTCCACGGTGACACTAACTTCCTGTGGGAGCCAAATCGCGGTGGCAATTTCCTTGAAGGAAACCTTTTGGAAGTGAATCTCCGTAGTCTGTTTTTGCAGTCTGATTTCGGATTGCGGAGCCAGAAGATCGGTGCGAAGGCGAAGGA
>JBAVYG010000220.1:0-2657 GCA_049698675.1 Terriglobia bacterium | reverse complement strand
TCCCCACTGCGTCCTGGCTTCTGGCTCCCAGCTTCTGTCTGCCCGTCGTCAGTTGTTCGTTGCAACAGCAGGCTTGGGGCTGGAGTTGCTTCCCCACCTACCACCTACCACATACCACCTACCGACTACAGCTCCATCCTCCGCAGCCTGAGCGCATTAGTGATCACAGACACCGAGCTGAACGTCATGGCCGCCGCCGCGAGCATGGGGCTCAGCAGCAGTCCGAGCACCGGGTAAAGGACCCCCGCCGCCAGGGGCACACCGATGGTATTGTAAACCAGCGCGAAGAAAAGGTTCTGTCGGATGTTGCCCATCGTACCCTCGCTCAACCTGCGAGCCCGTACAATGCCGCGCAAATCCCCCTTGACCAAAGTGACGCCAGCGCTTTCCATGGCCACATCGGTTCCTGTACCCATGGCGATGCCGACATCGGCCTGGGCGAGTGCCGGGGCGTCGTTGATGCCATCACCCGCCATTGCAACCACGCGCCCTTGCGCTTGAAGCCGTTCGATGACTCTTCCCTTTTGGTCCGGCAGGACTTCCGCCTCGACTTCGTCGATGCCCAGTCTGCGCGCCACCGCCTCTGCCGTGGTGGGGGTGTCGCCGGTAAGCATGACAATACGTATCCCATCCTTCTGCAATGCTCTGATGGCCTCAGGGGTGGATTGTTTAATGGGATCAGTCACTGCCAGCAAGCCACAGGCATGTCCGTCAATGGCGATGAAGACTACGATTTGGCCCTCGCGTCGAAGTTGGCTGGCCTTCGCGTCCAGGACGTCCAATTCCATCTTCAGCTTGTCAAAAAGCTTGCGGTTTCCGAGTGCGACGCTTTTGCCATCAACCTTGCCCATCACGCCTTCACCGGTGACCGAACGAAACTCTCGAGCCTCGCCAAGTTGAAGTCCCCTTTCTTGCGCCCCTCGAACGATGGCGGCGGCGAGAGGATGCTCGCTCCCGCGCTCGAGGGTTGCGGCCAGGCGAAGCACTTCCGCCTCATTCCATCCTGGCAGGGCATGAACCGAAGCAAGACGAGGCTTTCCCTCCGTAAGCGTTCCAGTCTTGTCCACAACGAGCGTGTCCACTTTTTCGAGAACTTCAAGCGCTTCGGCGTTCTTTATCAACACGCCCGCTTGGGCGCCACGTCCCGTTCCCACCATGATGGACATTGGCGTGGCAAGTCCCAGCGCGCAAGGGCAGGCAATGACAAGAACTGCCACAGCGTTTACCAGCGCATAGGCAAGCCGCGGCTCGGGGCCCACGGTCGCCCAGACTGCAAAAGTGAGCACAGAAATGAAAACTACTACGGGAACGAAGTAAGAAGAAACGACGTCCGCTAAGCGTTGGATCGGTGCGCGACTCCGCTGTGCTTCTGAGACAAGCTGCACGATGTGCGCCAGGAGCGTATCGCTGCCTACGCGTTCAGCGCGCATCAGAAAACCGCCGGGGCCGTTCACCGTCCCGCCGGTCACGCGGTCTCCAGCCTTCTTTTCCACGGGGATCGGCTCCCCCGTCACCATGGATTCATCAATCGAGCTCGAGCCTTCAAGGATGACTCCGTCTGTCGCCACCTTTTCGCCGGGACGGACGCGCAACCGATCTCCCCGCTGGACGCGGTCGAGCGGCACGTCCTCCTCGGCGCCTTCCTCCCGGACAACCCGCGCGGTCTTGGGTGTAAGGCCCAGTAATCCCTTGATGGCGCTGCTGGTCTGGGCCCGCGCGCGAAGCTCCAGCACTTGCCCCAGGAGCACCAGTGTGGTGATAACTGCCGACGCCTCAAAGTAGACCGGGACTTCGCCGCCAGGCCCGCGAAACGACTCCGGAAAGATGCCGGGCGAGAGAACGGCTACGACGCTATAAACATAGGCAGTCCCGGTGCCGAGGGCAATCAGGGTAAACATGTTCAGGTGGCGATTGACCAGTGAGGCCCAACCGCGCTCGAAAAATGGCCGCCCTCCCCATAGCACCACGGGAGAGGCCAGAGCAAACTGCACCAAACTGAGCAGGCGCGCGGAGAAAGCGTGCTGTACAGGCTGGCCGGGAATCATTTCGGACATCGCGAGGAAGAAAACCGGAAGGGTCAAGGCCAGGCAAACCCAGAAGCGGCGGGTCATCAATACCAACTCGGGGTTGGCTTCCTCCGCCACGGTCACCGATCGAGGCTCCAGAGCCATGCCGCAGAGGGGGCAAACCCCCGGCGCGTTGCGGACGACTTCAGGGTGCATTGGGCACACATACTCGGTACGGGTAGTCGTGGTTGTGGCCTCGAGCGGCTCGAGCGCCATCCCGCATTTCGGACATGCGCCTGGACCTTGTTTCCGGACGTCGGGATCCATTGGGCAGATATAGATCAGATTCGCACCCACATCGTAGGGCCGAACGGCGTTCGGCCCTGGGCGAGCGCCGCTCGCCCCTACGCCGGAGGCTGCCACTGCCTGGCCGCGGCTTAGATACTGACTTGGATTGGCGCGAAAGTTTTCCAGGCAGGAAGGATTGCAGAAAAAGTACTCTTGCCCTTCGTGTACGTAACTGCCGATCGCATCCTCGCGGCTTATCTCCATTCCGCAAACGGGGTCGATGACGGTTCCACTTGCCGACGCTTGCTGAGCTGGCCCCTCGACGACGCCACCCCGGTTTTCAGTTTGGTTGCTCATCTCGAT
>JBAVYG010000219.1:0-4109 GCA_049698675.1 Terriglobia bacterium | reverse complement strand
GACAAAGGCCGCAACGAACACACCGGGAGTAGTCCGCCCAACGGGGCGCTTCACCTGGGCCGTACCCGCTACGATTCGCCTCGACTCCTGCCCGCGCTGCGGTGTGTTCCTTGTTGCTCAAATGGTTCCTCTCCTAGCTGTCAGCTGTCAGCTCTCAGCTTTCAGCCCATGAATTCCTTTCTGCCTTCTGCTTTTTTTGGAGGCTGAAAGCTGACCCGCCGCGGCGGGATAGCTGATAGCTGCCCTCTGACTAAATCCCTCCCACAAACCTGCCGGGCGAAAGGACACCCTTTGGATCCCACGCCGCCTTCAGTCCTCGCATGGCTTCCAGATGGTCGCCACTCGGGCCCCACACGTCCGGTTCCGAATTCAAGCCGTTTGGATATTGCTCCACCAGCAGCGCTCCGCCCAGGCTTGCAGCAGATTTGCGAGCATTCGTCACCAGGCGGTCAACGGCGGCGCCGAGCTTCACACCCCAAAAGCCCAGATGCACGATGCCAACGCCCACCTGCGCAAAGCTGGCCATCTTCACCTCTTCACCCTCAGTCACCTGCTGCGCAAAGCTGAGAAATTCCTCGGAGCTTGCAATTGGCAGCGTAGCCTTCAGAACCATAACGTCGGGGAAAGAGTCCGCAAACAATTGCTCATAATCTCTTAACCGAAGCCAGCAGCTCTCCGCCGTCTGCTCATTCAACTGGCGGCTCGGGACGCCCATGGATCGCCCCATTTCAGCAAGATCCCTGGCGTGCCTCTCCAGGATTTTCGGCGAGCCACCAACTTCTATCCAGAGCTCCAGTCCTTGTGTATCTCCTGGAGGCGGCCCGTTCCGGAGAAGGCTCGAGGCCTCAGTATTAAAGAGGACCATGCACAGGGGTTCCAGAGGCGAGTTCAGGATTCGCCTGCGCAAGTCTCGAGCCAGACCGAGTGTCCCCGGCTCGAGCACCAG
This sequence comes from Terriglobia bacterium, assembly GCA_049698675.1. GTDB lineage: Bacteria > Acidobacteriota > Terriglobia > UBA7540 > UBA7540 > CAVROP01. The sequence goes on along the minus strand of JBAVYG010000219.1, from coordinate 3,163 downwards.
CGTGGCGCGCGTGGCCAGCCGCGGGAACAGTTTGAAGCTGGCTTCCACGATCACTCCCAACGTCCCGTAGGAGCCCACGAGGAGCTTGCAAAGATCGTATCCCGCTACGTTCTTCACCACACGGCCGCCGCTCTTGACCAACTTCCCTTCTGTCGTGGCCACCTTTATTCCAAGCACCATGTCACGTGGTGAGCCAAAACGAAGGCGTAACGGTCCCGCCGAGTTCGTTGCCAGGATGCCTCCTATGCTTGCCCTTGCGCCACCAAGCGGGTCCAAGGGGAGCCAAAGCCCCTCGCCACCCAGAAAGTCCTGGAAGTCCCCTAGCCTCATCCCCGCTTCAACGCTGATGGTCAGGTCCGCCGGTTCATAATGCCAGACATGGTTCAATTCTTTGAGTGACAAGGCAAGGTCGTAGCGGCGGGGCGGGCTGCTTAGGGTGAGTTTGGTGCCGTTGCCGCGAGGGATCACAGCGAGGTCACGGTCAGCGGCGAACTTCAGGACCGCGGCAACACTCTCCGCTGTAGGTGGGTCCACAATGTACTGGGGAACCCTCCCTCCCACCGCCATCGCCGCGCAGGCTGTGGGTTCTGAAACAACATGCGATTCGCCCACGATCGCTGCGAGGGCCAGAGGGACGGATTCCACAGCCCTGGTCACAGAACGCCTCCTGCACTCACTTGGGCTCGCAATTCGCCGCACATCTTGCCTGTAGGAAGGACCTTGCCAGGGTTGAGAAGCCCCTCCGGGTTGAAAACCCCTTTGATCTTCCGCATCATGTCCAGGTCATCCGCCGAGAAAAGGAGGGGCATCAAGTTAATCTTCTCAATGCCCACACCATGCTCGCCAGTGATCGAACCACCCATTGCAATACATTCGGCAAGGACTTCCTGGGCAGCCTCACGAACCCGTCTGGACTCATTCGCATCGCGAGGATCGAACAGGAAAATCGGATGAAGGTTTCCGTCGCCCGCATGAAAGATATTGCCAATCTTCACCCTGTACTTAGTCCCGACCTGCCCAATAAACTCCAGCATTTCGGGCAGACGTGTACGGGGAATCACTCCATCCTGCACATAATAGCTTGGGCTTATTCGTCCCAGAGCTCCGAAGGCGTTCTTTCTTCCCTTCCAGAAAAGATCGCGTTCTTCTGCCGATTTTGCCCGGCGAACTTGCCGCGCCATTTTCTCCTGGCACACCGCCTCGATTTGCAGCGCGTTTTCTTCAACGGCTTCTCTGAGCCCTTCAACCTCAATCAAGAGAACGGCGGCGGAATCCATCGGATAGCCTGCGTGCGTAGCTTCCTCGATGGCGCGCAGTGTGAAACCGTCGATCATTTCCAGGGCGGCGGGCGTGATGCCGCGCGCGGTAATTGCCGCCACCGTACGCGTGGCGTCGATCACGCGGTCATAAACCGCCAGTAGTGTTGCCACGGTCTCCGCCTTGCGCATCAACCTAACGGTGATCTCCGTCACGATCCCGAGAGTCCCCTCGGACCCGACGAACAAACCCGTAAGATCGTAACCAGGAGGGTCCCAAAACTTGCCCCCGGTATGAATCACTTCTCCAGTCGGTAATACCACTTCCAGTCCTAAGACGTGATTGGTCGTCACACCGTACAAAAGAGTATGAGGTCCCCCTGCGTTCTCGGCGACGTTTCCACCCAGGGTGCAGGCCTTCTGGCTGGAAGGGTCCGGCGCAAAGTAATAGCCGTCATCCGAGACAGCCAGGGAAAGATCGAGATTGACTACGCCGGGTTGTACTCTGGCACGCTGGTTCTCGATGTCGATTTCAAGGATGTCCTTCATCCTCGAGAAAACAATGAGGATCCCACCCTGCCAAGGAAGCGAGCCCCCACTCAAACCTGTTCCCGCACCACGGGGAACGACCAAGAGCTTTCGACTTGCGGCAAACTTCACCACTTGGACGACGTGTTCTGTGCTTCGTGGAAAAACGACGACATCGGGTGGACGAAGCGAAGAAAGACCATCGTACTCGTAAAGCATAAGGTCCTCGGGTCGCCACAGAACAGCGTCCCGGCCTAAGATACTTACGAGTTCGCGGACCAAAGCGGTGGGCTTCATGAAATGCCACACGGCAGGCCTGCGCTGATTGCACAAGCGCACGGGAGGGGAAAATCGATTCGCTCTGCCACCAACACCCTATTGCCCCGGAAACTGAGTATATCCACGTTCCTGCGGACCGTCAACGCGCCTTGTCGCTGGGTACTGATGTCATTTGGGGGAAGTTGATTCTCTAGCATCATCGCTTGGCCCAGGATGGCTGGAATTGCCGATTTTCGATTGCCGATTGCCCCGCCGCGGCGGGTTGATGGACATTCGAAGGACTTGCCACACCACTTTTTCAATCGTCATTCGGCAATCAGCCCGCCGCGGCGGGGCAACGAAAACTTGGTCTTTGGGTTGCGGCTAAGGGCCGTGCTGTATACGACTCGATACAAATCATTGAATGACTGAACCCTTTCAGGTAATGAACTGTTCGATCTTGGGACACGCAATCTCAAAATCGGACGGTCTGCGCTGCTTCGTTTTTTGTGGTCCACCGTCGAAGACGTGTGGATTCAGTTTCTTGGCGCTGGCCTTCAAATGGCACTCGAATTGCTCCCAGTACGGCGGGACGCAACAGGCAGTGGGTGGTGCGTGGCAGGCAAAGCCACGCCTTGAGCTTCCGCATGCCATCTACTGTTTGATTGTATGGAACCTCGCGTAAGGCGCATACGTATTAGCTGCTGAATGAGGAAAGCTAACCGAAATGTTCAGCGCGCGTCTAAAAAAAGGAAGCAGCACTGAGCCGACGGTTTCAGGAGAATAGTGAACGAAAACCGACTCATCACGCCTAAGGTGGTGAGCGGGCAAGAAAACGTAAGGGGTTAAATGGACTCTCTTCGCTGAAGGTTTGGCGGCCTGGGCGAAGAGAATCCCTCGGAAAGGCTTGAGGCCTTGTTGGCCCCCGCTTCTCATTTAACCCCATCTGATTTTAAGGGTATTCGCAACTTAAATGCAAGAGGCGGCGGGCAAAGGCAGCAGCTTCGGAATCTCCATGATAGAAAGTGCTGAATCGCGGCTTGGGGCGCATTTGACAGTCAATAGCGATCTCGCGGCGAAGCGGCACCTATTTTCCGAACCTATTTTTCTCTATTTGCCGA
>JBAVYG010000218.1:0-3354 GCA_049698675.1 Terriglobia bacterium | reverse complement strand
GCTCACCGCAGGCTCCCACCAGAAGACGCCCTTGCCGAGCCCGCCCGGCGTCTCTTGCACAACATGATTTACCTCCTCCAGAAACTCTTTTTGTCCCTCCGGAGTTTCGGGAAAGGGTGGCGGCCGTTTCACATACTCGGCGGGTTTCCAGTTGTAGGCGACCTCAACCAGGATGATGTCCTTCTTGTACTCTTGCGCCATAAAAATCATGTTCTCACGTAAATCGTTCAAGCTTCCGTGCCACCACGGATAGTAGGACTGTCCGATGACGTCGTAGTTCAGGCGATATGAATTGAGCTTGTCAAAGAAGTCCTTGGTTCGAATCTTGTCGCCGCCGCGGTCTATGTGGATCATGATTCTTGGGCGCGGCTCATTTCCCTTTCCCGCTTCAACACCGGCGATCCCGGCTTTCACAAGATCGGCGAAGTTATCCCAGTTGCCGGGCAGGCGGCCATCCGGCCAGAGCATGCCGTTTATAATTTCGTTGCCAATCTGCACCATGTCGGGAAGGACACCGGCATGCTCGAATGCCGCAATCGTTTGCTTGGTATATTCGAACACCGCGTCCACAAGCTGAGCGTGAGGCATGCCTTCCCACGCCTTGGGCAGGAACTGCTTCCCCGGATCGGCCCAGGTGTCCGAGTAATGGTAGTCGAGCAGAACATGAAAGCCGAGTTTCTTAGCGGCTTGCGCAAGCGCAATCGTGTATTCCAGATTATTGGGCAACTCCTTGGGCGTATGGAAAAGCCGCAACCGCACCCAGTTGTATCCGTGATTCCGCAGGATTTCGAGAACCGGCTCCGCTTTGCCGCCGTCTTTGAATACGCGACCGACATCCTCGGCCGCCTTCGCGAACGACACGTCCGCGCCAATCGCGTATTCTGACCCTCGAACCTGCGCACGGGAGAATCCCGGCCAGGCCGCCAACAAGAAAACGAATGCTATGATCTTCCTCATGCCGTTCCACCTCCGCCGGGCGTCGCTTCTCGCGTTTGGCCGGGCCAATCCTAGTGAACCGGAACGATTTGCCATCGCTGCGTCATGCTGCTGCTGTTTTGCGGTTCTTGAACGGCGAATCCAGCTTGCGCGCCAACTCCACCGTTCATGTCCAACACCAAGCCACTCACGCGATTGACCATAGTAAAGTAACCGTTGCCCGCCGAAACGATGTTCCATTCCTGTTCCTGGCCGCCGCTGGACGGAGATTGCACGATGGCGTTTCCGCTCGAGGTTGATCCACCCGAATCATCCAGTTGTCAGTGTTGGGCTGCGAACTTCCCCTGACCCGAACTGTAACTGCCTGTCTTTTCAATAACATTCCCGCCTTGGACGGCTAAGTACATTTATTATCAACAACATTCCCGCTTCGGCCCGGGCTGCTGAAAGGCGATCCTTTGTTTTCAATAACATTCCCGCATAGTTCGTTCATTTTTAAGTTTACTACTGCTTCCCCTTTGCCTGTGGAGAAGACATCATGTCCCAGGCTGCTGTGCGGGCGAAGAGTCCCGCCAACTCGAACTCCCCTCAAATGCAGTAAGCAGAAGGCAGTCGGCGGTGGCGGGAAGTAAGAAGGCAACTCACAATCCATAATTCACAATTCAGACTCAGAATTCAGCAATGCGCTTGGCGCCTGAAACCTAGCCCCTGCTCTTCCTCCACCTGCCACCTACGGCGTACCACCTGGCCCCTGCCCTTCCCCCACCTACCACATACCACATACCACCTACCGCCCAGGGGCATTGAGCTTGGAGTTCTGCTTGGCGGCGGCGCTGCGCGGTCCGGTGGAATGCTGGGTATTCTGGCGCGCGGCGGCGAGCAACGCGGGCGTAAGTTGGGGTGATTTGCGTAAGGACATGGTTCCTCCTGGAGCGGGGTGTTAGGTTAGCGACGTAGGGCCAGGGCTTGCCCCGGCCTGGCCGCCCCAAGGGGCGGCCCTACATCGTAACTGGGGCCTTTCACATAAGTAGGCTACCACGGCGGCGCGGCGTTGTCAAGAGACAATATGTTCACAGGTGTAGCCCAGGACTTCTTCAATTGACTCATTGATTCATTGATGCATTGACTCATTGAAGGGCCCTTGCCTCGTTTTTTTCAATGAATCAATGATTCAATGGATCAATCGCTTGGGGATGGGCTCTCTTGGTGTCTTGGTGTTTCAAGGAGGCAACCAGTTACAACTCGAATTGCTTTTGAGGGGAGGCAGTTCCAATGCTATGCCTTCTCGCTGAGAAGCGCCGCAATGTTCCGAGAACCGTGAAGGATGCGGATGATTTGCAGAGGATCGGTCTTGGGGTGGTACACGATGATGTAATTGGGATAGGGTTGGACTGTCCAGAACCGAAGCGGATGTCTGGTCAAATCCTCGCGGGCATGCCCGCGCAGAGGGCCTTCGGCGAGCAAATCGCAAGCCTTGTAAATGGCTTCCTCGACTCGATTTGCTGCCTCGACGCTGTCGCGGGCGACGTAGCTCCAGATTTCAAAGAGATCGCCAGCGGCTTGCGGCGTGAACTGGTGGCGGCTCATGCCTGACGCTTTTCAGCCACCCAGGCACGTTTCTTCTCTTCCATTTGGGCGCGGACTTGGTCACCGTCGGCCAGTTCTCCACGTTGGGCGGCGGCGTAACCCTCTTCGATCTTGGCGCGGTTCTCGGCGAGCCATGCGTCTCGTTCGTGGAGCAATTCCAGCGCCTGCTTGATCACTTCCTCGGAGCTCTGGTAGGCACCCGAGCGCAACGCCTCTGCAATGAGCTGGTCGTGCTCCGGCTGCAAAATAATGGTCATAGCGTATCGTCCTTCTGCCTCCTATACTTTCACCGTACTCCTGCTCATGGTTCCGGTCAAGCCTCATCCCGAGCATTGAGCTTCTCATCCGGGTAGCGCGGACCCATCTTGCAGGTCAACGGCTTTCAGCTTCAAATCCTGACCTTCTCATCCGCTGGTCCCGCGCCTGCGGGACACGCGATCAATGGTCGGCCCGCACGGCTTCTCCTGCTAGGCGGCGTCCACGCCCGCGTGCTCGGTGAGCCAATCCACGGTCACGAAAATGTGGCGGTCGTAAAGGAACGGGCGGCGCAACCCGGACACACGACCAAGCTACGCGCGATGCCGTGCGGAGACAATAGTGAACGGAGCCGGCGAGCGCTGGCGGGGTGCGAAAAGAGGCGGACCTAGAAACCAAGTCCGCGCTACGCTTGCTCACCCGATTCCTGTTCTCGGGGGTGCAGAGATGTGTTGTGCCTCCATGATAATGTCCCCTTTTGTCCTCGATAGAAATGTCCCCTAATGTGGCCTCCGAAAGGAGGTCAGATTGGGGCGAACAGAGATGAGCAAGCGGGAGTTGGGAAAGGTGGAGGTG
>JBAVYG010000217.1:0-9861 GCA_049698675.1 Terriglobia bacterium | reverse complement strand
CGATGATGGTCATCTCGTTCTATTCGCCCCACGAGACTTACGACCGGAACTTTCTGACCAATTATGCCTACATCAACTACGTGGATGAACTTTCGCGCGTCCCGGGGGTGGGGCGCGTGCAGGTGTTTGGCGGCCAATACGCGATGCGCATTTGGGTGAAACCCGATCAATTGGCCAAGCTGGGCGTAACGGTTCCGCAGATTGTGGCGGCGGTCGAGGCGCAGAACACCGTCAACCCGGTGGGGCAAATCGGCGGCGAACCAGTGCCCAAGGGGCAGGAATTCACTTACACGGTGCGGGCCCTGGGACGCCTGGTGACGCCGGAGGATTTCGGCGAAATCGTGGTGCGCGCCAATCCGGACGGCTCGACTTTGCGGCTGAAGAATGTGGCGCGCCTCGAATTGGGCGCCCAAACCTACAGCTTCGATGCGCGATTCCATGGCGTGCCCGCCGCCGCCATCGGCATCTATCAATTGCCCGGCTCGAATGCGCTCGAGGCGGCTGCGGGCGTGCGTGCCAAGCTGGAGGAACTGGCCCCGCGGCTGCCCAAAGACGTCGAGTACGAAATCGGTGTGGACACCACCAAAGCGGTCACCGCCGGGATTCATGAAATCCTGCGTACGCTGATTGAGGCCCTGTTGCTGGTCATCCTCGTCGTTTACATCTTCCTCCAGGGCTGGCGTCCCACCCTGATTCCCTTGTTGGCGGTGCCGGTTTCGCTGATTGGGACCTTCGTCGTCTTTCCGGTGCTGGGATTCTCGATCAATACGCTCTCGCTGTTCGGGTTGGTGCTGGCCATTGGCTTGGTGGTGGACGACGCTATTGTGGTGGTGGAAGCGGTTGAGCACCATATTGAAGAGGGGATGACGCCGCGTGATGCCACTCTGCTGGCAATGCAACAAGTCTCAGGGCCGGTGATCGCTATTGCGTTGGTCCTCGCTTCGGTCTTTGTCCCGACGGCGTTCATTCCGGGAATCACCGGCAGGCTCTACCAACAGTTTGCGGTCACCATCGCGATTTCGGTGATTTTCTCAGCCTTCAACGCGCTCACGTTGAGCCCCGCCCTCTGCGCGCTGATTCTGAAGCCACGCCACCACACCCGCGGTCCACTTGGCTGGTTTTTCAACGGGTTTAACCGCGTGTTCAGGCGCTCCCGGGAGGGGTACATCAGTTTCTCCCGCGTGCTCATCCACAAGTCCGCTTTCAGCCTGCTTTTCCTGGCGCTCGTCGCCGTTCTCGGCGTGGGCATGGGAAAGAAGCTGCCCACTTCCTTCCTTCCTGAAGAAGACCAGGGCTACCTGATGATCACACTGACGTTGCCTAAAGGCGCGTCATTGCAACGCACGTCAGCGGCTGTGCGGAAGGTCGAAGACATCGTCCAGAAAGTACCTGGAGTGCAAAACATTACTTCCATCATGGGGTTCAGCATCCTGAGCGGAACCCAGAGTTCCTATGACGCACTCTTTTTCGTGCGCTTCAAAGACTGGGACGAGCGCCGGTCGCCGGAACAGCAGGCCCAGGCCATACAGATGCGCCTCAATCAGGACCTCTCGCAGGTGAGCGAAGGCACTTGCTTTGCTTTCTCGCCGCCTGCCATCCCGGGCATCGGTGCTGCGGGGGGCGTGAACTTTGTGCTCGAGGACCGGTCGGGGGCGGGCGGGGATTTCTTTGCCGACAACCTGGACCGGTTTGTGGCGGCGGCGCAGCGGCGGCCGGAACTGGCGCGCGTCATCGCCACCTACACCGCCCACGCGCCGCAAGTCTACGTGGATGTGGACCGGGAAAAAGTGCTGCGCCAACAGGTTGACATTGCCGAAGTGTACCAAACCCTGGAGACGTTCATGGGCGGCTACCTGGTGAACTACTTCAACCGCTTCGGTCGCCAATGGCAGGTCTACTTGGAAGCGGAAGGCGACTACCGCATCAATGCCAGTAACATCGGACAGTTCTATGTGACCAATCCCCACGGGGACAGGGTGCCGCTAAGCACCTTGGCCAACCTTCGAAGCATCACCGGTCCCGAGTTCCTGATGCGCTACGACGAATACAACGCGGCGCAGGTCAACGCCACCGCCGCGCCGGGGATCAGCTCGGGACAGGCCATGAAAGCCATGGAAGAAGTGTTCGCTCAGACCATGCCGCGCGAGATGGGCTTTGACTACATGGGCATGTCGTTTCAGGAGCAGAAAGCTGCTCAGGGTGTTCCTGCAACAGCGGTCTTCGGGCTTTCGCTCCTGTTTGTCTTCCTGATCCTTGCCGCCTTGTACGAAAGCTGGTCCCTGCCTTTCAGCGTCTTGCTGGGCACGCCCATTGCCGTGGCCGGAGCGTTCCTGGCGCTCATGGCGCGACACTTTGAGAACGATGTCTACACCCAAATCGGCTTGGTGATGCTCATAGGCCTGACGGCCAAGAATGCCATCCTCATTGTGGAGTTTGCCAAACTCGAACACGCAAAGGGGAAGAGCACGGTGCAGGCCGCCTTGGACGGGGCTCGGCTCCGCCTGCGTCCCATCCTGATGACATCTTTCGCCTTCATCCTGGGTTGCGTCCCGCTCTGGACGGCACAAGGGTCCGGGGCGGTGGGGCGCCGCATTCTGGGAACCGTGGTAATCGGTGGTATGTCGGCCGCCTCCTTGATTGCAATTTTCCTGATTCCGGTTACCTTCGCTGTGGTCGAGGGCCTCTCTTCCCGGCTGCGCCGCCACCCCAAACTGCAACCTGAAGCCGGTGACCCAAAGGGGGGCCAGCTCGCATGATGCGCTTGGCAAGGGGCTTCTCCATTTCGCTTCTGCTGCTTCTGTTGCCTGGCTGCACGGTGGGGCCGAATTACCAACGTCCCAAAACTGAGATCCCGGGGGAATATCGGGGAGTGCCGGCCACCGCTCCAGGGGCTGCTTCCTCCGAATCGCTGGGGGATGCCAAATGGTGGATTGTTTTCCAGGATGAGCAGCTTCAGTCGCTCATTCGGACGGCGCTTAAACAGAACTACGACGTGCGCATCGCCGCCGAGCGCGTGCTGGCGGCGCAAGCGCAACTCCGAATCACGCGTTCAGATCAGTACCCGTCGGCTGGGGCTGGGGTGGGCGGCACGACCGAACGCGAGCCCACCAGCCCGTTTTCCCCCAGCTATCGCTGGGATTATATGCAGGTGGGGGGAAGCGCGTCGTGGGACATCGACTTCTGGGGGAAGTACCGAAGGGCCACCGAGGCTGCTCGCGCCAATCTGGCCCAGACCGAGTGGGGAAAGCGCGCCGTGGTCAGCACGCTGGTTGCGAATGTTGCCGGTGCCTACTTCCGGCTTAGGGCATTTGACCTGCAGATCGATATCACCCAGCGCACCCTCGTCTCCCGGCAGGAATCCTTGCGGCTGACCAAGCTCCTCGCGGATCAAGGGGCTGCTTCGATGGTGGACGTACGCCAGGCGGAGCAGCTTGTCTATGTGGCCTCTGCCACCCTCCCGGATCTGCAACGGCAGATCGAACAGGAGGAAAACTACCTCAGGTTCCTGCTTGCTCAAAATCCCGGGCCCATCACTCGGGGGCACAGCCTGACCGAACAGGTGCGGCCGCCCGTGGTTCCCGCGGGGCTGCCCTCCCAATTGCTCGAACGCCGTCCCGACATTCACGAGTCCGAGGAGCAATTGATCGCGGCCAATGCCCAGATCGGTGTGGCGCGGGCCGCCTACTTCCCGTCCATCTCCCTGACCGGAACGGGCGGATTCATGAGCTCAGCTTTGACCGACCTGTTTACGAAGCCTGCAGGTGCTTGGGATGTCGCCGCTTCCGTCATTCAGCCGCTCTTCACCGCTGGCAAGTTGCAGGCCAATGTCCGGCTGGCGGAAGCACAACAGCAACAAGTCCTGCTGGCCTACCAGCAGACGATCCAGAATGCGTTTCGGGATGTTTCCGACGCGTTGGTGGCCTACCAAAAGACCCGCGAGGGGCGGGAACAACAAGAACTCTTGGCCGCCGCCGCCCAGGACTCCGCCCGGCTGGCGCACGTCCGCTACAATGGTGGCTCGACCGCTTACCTCGAAGTCCTGACCAACGAAACCAATTACCTAGCCGCCGAGCTGAACCTTTCCCAGGCGAGGCTGAATGAGATGCTCTCCCTGGTGCAAATTTACAGCGCGCTGGGTGGCGGCTGGCAGCAATAGGCGCCCTGCCGCGCCATTGCAGGCATGAAGGCGTTGAGTCATTGCGCCATCGGGTGATTGCGGCAGCGAGGAGTTCACCTTTCCGTCGATCAGTCACTCAATTGTGATGAGCTTCCAATTGAAGAGAAGGAAATAGTCTGCCTTCCTGAGAGCTTGCAGGGGTCACCTGACCAGATCGCCGCCGTGGAGTGCGAGCAAATGATCGTTCGTGAAGATTCCATCGCTTTCATGGCTATTCCTAAACATGCCAGCTTTTATGTCCAGACGGTAGAGATACCACTCGCCATGCTCGAAGCAGCAGCTACCAGCGCTTCGACCACCTCTGTCTGACCCACTAAGAATCACTCATCTGCTCGTGTCGCGCCCAATCCTCACAGGAGGCACATTTCAGAGCCATGGGGCCCATAACCGACCACTCGGCCAGAACCGCGGATGGCCCCTTGCGGAATCGTCGACAAATACAAGGCGACTACTCGTTACTGATGCCAGGCCGATAGGCGTCTGGTCCGCTTTCAAAGCGCAGTCGCCTTATTTCCCGGGAAAGGGCCTTTTTCGTTCCGAATCTGCCTTTAACGATACACAAGGACCGGCGTTTCCTCCGCCGAGGAAGCGTTTACAAGGAACTGCCCGTAGTTCGCCGCCGGTTCTTGAGGGTTGACGCTGTAATAGAAACGCGGAGCGCTGCCACCCAGGAATGCTGCGTAGTCGCGAATAGTGGGAATTTCGTGCAACTCCCCCTCGATGCGCCGAAGAACCGCATCGGTGGCTTCGATCTTGGTCCCTTCCGGCATCCAGACATCAATCACAAACTGGTTGCGCTCGGCAAAAGGGAAGAAGCGCGAAGGAAGAAATGGAAGAAGGGCCACGCCCGCCACAAACACCAGGATGCCGAACGCGGCGGTAAGCTTCTTGTGAGCCATGGCGAATTGTATCGCCCCGTCGTAAAGCGACTGCATACATTCGAGCGGGCTGAAAGAGAAACGCTTCTTCTGAAGCGTTTCATGGCCCGGACCCGTGCCGCGCAATCCCTTCCGGATGAAGAAGCGGCAGAGAAGCGGAGTAAGCAGCATCGCCACGATGTACGACGAGCTGAGGGAAACGGCGACGGCGACGGGAAGGGCCGAAATAAACTCGCCCACCGACCCCGTCAACATCAAAAGGGGCAGGAACGCTGCCACGATGGTCAGCGTCGCTGTGAGGATGGGGATTGCCAATTCGGCGGCGCATCGCAACCCCGCTTCATCCAGCGGAGCGCCACGATCGAGCAATTCCACATAGTTATCTACCACAACAATGGCGTCATCAACCACCATGCCGAGGACGACGATCAGGGCGGCAATGGAAACTTGGTGGAGTTCAATATGGAGGGCGTTCAAGACTCCGAAAGTGGCCGCGACTGTGACGGGGATATGATTCCTCCGACACTTTTCTTTCCCCAAACCTCTCACGTCGCGGAAACCTGCTCCCGTCTGCGGCTCGTCTACCTCGCTGGTGAGGATATGGTTTAAGTCACAGGAATTGACATGAAAGGAGGGCGCGCATGCCCTTAACTTTCTCTCACTTGAAAGGAGCGAGCGGAAAGAGCTGTTCATCCGAGAGTTGCTCGGGCTGGACCGGCTGAGACTGATTGCGGCTGCGGCTAAAGAGAAGGGCGAGGAAGTGGCCAGGACCACGCTTGGCCTGGAAGGGCAGGCGAGAAGCCTGGAGGAGCTGGTGGAGGCCGGGGTTGAAGATCCCGCGGAAGTCGATGCCCGGCTTGCGGAAGTGTCATCCCGCCATGAGACCTTGGAGGCCGAGAAGCGTATGGCACAACAGCGGCTCCTGGAGCTTCAGGCAACGGAAGCCGGTCGGAAGCCGCTCCTGGCCGAGGTTGAGACTCTGAAACAGCGGCTGCGCAAAACCGATGCTGAGATCACAGAAACCAAACGCCAGATAGGGAGGGATGAGAGTCTTCTGACGGGAAAGAAGGACCTCGCGGATTTGACGGAACGAGGCACGACACTTGCTACTCGCATCGAAGAACTCCATCGGCAAATCCGGGAGATTCAGGGGCTCGAAACATCCAATCGTGATACCGAGCGCACGGTCCAAACTCTGGATGCCGAGCTTGGAGCGAACCTGGCCGAACTTGAGCGGCTGCGGGTGGAGCGCGAAGAGCTCGCGGTTGTGCCCTGCCGGGGCGAGGGGCCCTACGCCTCCTGTCCGAAGATCAGACGCGCCGTCGAAGCTGGGGAGAAGATCCCGAAACTGGAGGGAGAGGTTGCGACACTCTCACTTGAAGTCGAAGTCCAGCGCAACTCGCTGGTCCAGATTGCCACGCCGTCGACCGACCTCACTCGGACACTAGAAGGTCGCGAGCGGGACCGCAGGAAAGTCGATCAAGAACGGCAGCAATACGAGGAATTGCGGGCCGTTGAAGCACGCCGGGAGGAGCGGTTGAAGGGGTTAGATCGACTTAATCAGTCCCGAACAGAGCTGGCCGAGGAAGTGCGCAGGAAAGAATCAGCTCTTTCGGCGTTTTCTGACCTCGACGCGCAAATGCAGGCTTCACGACGAGAGACTGAAACCGCGGAGCGGCTAATCATCTCCAGCCGCCGCGAGCGAGATGGTCTTATTGCGGGCCAGGCGCAAATCAAACAGCGTCAGGAGCAGTTGGACTTGGCGCGGAGTCGGTTGGGTCAGGTTGAGGCTGAACTCGGCACGGCGACAACTGAATGCGAGCACTTCAACTATCTCGATAAGGTCTTCGGTCCGGACGAGATCCAACTCTGCGAGATCCAGGCTGCCGGACCACAGGCCTCAACCTTGGTCAACTCTTTGCTTGAGGGGTGCTTCGACAACAAGTTCGAAATCCGCTTCAGGACGCAACGCCCCACGGCAGACGGCAAGGGAATGGTAGACGATTTTGATGTCGAGGTCCGCAACAAGAATCTGGACCGTACTTGCCTCGTGGATGAGCTTTCGGGTGAGCAGTTCGTACTCGTCAACGAAGCTGTCAACTTGGGCATCGCCATCTACAATATGCGGCAAGGTGAAGGCATTCGGTACGAGACTCTGTTCCGAGACGAAACGGTGGGAGCTCTGGATGCTGCTAATGGCAAGGAGTACGTGCGCATGCTGCGCCGGGCGATGGATCTTGGCGGATTCCACCAAGTCATCTTTATATGCCATACGCCACTCGTTTTGGAGTTGGCGGATAGCATCCTATCGGTAGGGTGTGGACAAGTATACGTGGGTGATGGCGGAGCGTCCCCAACGGAGTGACACCAAGTCCGTTCGTATCGGGAAGCCAACAGGTGGCGCGCCCACCGTCTGATCATGCATGGCCTTCACTAATAGCACCGATTGAACGCTCTGAACTGTCAAGCCGGAATTGGCTGGAGACTCTATTAAGGAGATCCGGGGCAGCTTTCAGTTTGCAGGAAGGGCTACGACTTTTGCCACTCCAATTAGCTCCACATCTTCTTCCCAATCCCAGAGCTGGGCGTTTCGTTCAACATGGTTCTTGGCATGCCGATAGGCTTCCTCGACGTCCATTTTGTCGAGCAAACCCAAGACTCTTTCAATTTGCGGCGAGAGCGACTCATTCTCGCTATAGCTACTTGCAGCCCAAGAGGAAAGCTCTGCGTCGATGCTTCCATCAGGCAGTACAACCACTGTGTGCAGCTCAAAGAGATACTCATCGCCATCATCCCGCTGCACTCGTGAGCGCACGGTGAAATTGAACTGGTAGCCTGCCTTGCGCGCAGAGAAATCAAAACCATTCGCCCGGATCAGCCGAACTGTTGTGTGCCCGCCAAAGCTGTAGTCTCCTACGCGCCGCAACATGGCGTCAATGAACGGGTGTCCCAACGCAAAGAACTCTGCCTGAGAGTTTCGGATGGCTGTCGCCCGGTCGAAGGTTACTGTCTTGTACCGCTCCTTCAGTCCGCTCTCCTTCATTTCTTCAGGCGTGAGGAATTCGTAGTAGCCGTCTTTTCGCTGCACTTGCCGCCGTTCGCGGGCCAGAAACTTCAGCGTGAAGTCTTCCAGGTCCTTCAAGCGCACAGGACTGGCCAGCGCCTTTTGGTAACTGTCAAAGCTATAGCTTGAAACATCCTTGAAGAGGCTCTCCGTGGCAATCTCATAGGCCTTTTGTGCCCGGCGCACGGCCTCCTGGATTTCCTCTTTGCTCTGCTTGTTCAGCGTGCCTTCCACCAGGGCGCGCTTATAAATCTCGTCCGGCTCGATCTCCGTTTCCAGTTGCCAGTTCAGGCTGGCGATCAATTCCTCGGGGTCTTCACCCGTTACTTGCTGGAGGGCCTGCGCCGACACTCTCAAACGCTGCTCGAAATAGGAGCGCACGGTTTCCTCCACCGTGTCTCTGGCGCGGAGGTTGTATATCTGGACGACTTTCTCCTGACCGTAACGGTAGACGCGCCCCACGCGCTGCTCGTAACGCATGGGATTCCAGGGAAGGTCATAATTTACCACGATGTAACAGAACTGCAGGTTAATGCCTTCGCCGCCAGCCTCGGTTGAAACCATAAACCGCACCGAGGGGTCCTCCCGGAAGACGCGCTGGCTGCGACGTTTGCTCTCCGCTTCCGGCGTCTTGCCCTCCAGTTCCATGTCGCCGTTAATCAGGACCACGGTGTTTGCCCGGTACCATTTTTCCAGGCGTTCTTTGAGGAATTCCTGGGTGCGGCGGTATTCGGTAAAGATCAGCACCTTGGCGCCCGGCGTCTGCTCGTCGATCTGCTTCAGCAGCTCTTGCAGCCGGTCGATTTTCTTTTCGCGTGTCACCGGAATTGCCAGGAGCTTCCCGAGCTGCTTTATTTCGTCCTTCAGGAACTCGCGGTCCGTCTTCAGCACCACGTCCTTTTCGTCGAGTTCGCCCTGGTAGCGCTCATCTCGGTCCTCTTCCTCCTCTTCCGGGATCTCTTCCAGCTTTTTCTCCAGGCGCTTCAGCCGTCCTTCGAGAGCTGCCTTGATGGCCCGGAACGAACTGGCGTTCAACTTCTGAAAAGTGGTCAGGATGAATCCCACGGCGCGCTTGTGCATGGGGTCTTCAATCTGTTCAATCGAGTTGTAGCCCGTGCGGATGTAGTCTTCTACTGCGCTGTAAAACTCCTTCTCGTCGGGATACATCGCGAAGGGCAAGGGATGAGTCATCCGCCCCTTAAAGACCACCTTCCCCTCGGCGTCTGTCACGCTGAGCTTCGGCGTGCGCAGGATCAGCTTGGAATAAGGCACCGCGTCTGGATCACGGAAGAGGGGCTGGTTGGTGAGCGCTGAAAAATCCACCTTGGATTCAAGCAGCCGCACCAGGTTCATAAAGCGGCTGTGGTCGGGATCGCCCGAGTGAGGTGTACCCGTCAGCAGCAGCAGGGCGTCGGTGTAGTCCCGCAGGACTTCGGCAAGCTGGTAATTCTGCGTCTTATCTGTCTTTCTGCCGTATTCCTTGGCGCTCAGGCGGTGGGCTTCATCGAAGATAATCAGGTCCCATTTGCGGTTTTCCAGCAACACCCGCTTGTGTTCTTTCCGCTTCAGACGGTCGAGGGAGGCGATGGCACGGGCGCGCAGATCCCAGGTTCGCGGGTTGGTAGCCGTGAAGTCGCGCCCGAAAATCTCAAAGTCGTTGGCCTGAAACTTGTCCTTGAATTCTTCCTGCCACTGGCGGGTAAGTCCAGCGGGCGTGATGATGAGAGTCCGATTGGCGTAGC
>JBAVYG010000216.1:0-2519 GCA_049698675.1 Terriglobia bacterium | reverse complement strand
ACTTTGCCCCAAGTGCGGAGGAGGCTGCAGCAAATTCTGATTAGGCTCGGCGGCTTTTGCCCGTGGTGCCACATGCGATTTCCTAAACTGGACAGCTCTTGAACAACTTAACCTAGTATTACTAAGCAAGGAAGGGGAACGCGAAAATCTGTTTTTCACCTTCTATCTCAATCACGCTCAAAGCGCGAGAACGAGCGGTCAATCGTCAAGGACAAACTCGCCTTGGCATCCTCGACATACTGTGCAAGCGCATCACGGTAGAAGGCCAAACTCCGTTCGCGGACCGAAGCCTCCGGCTCTTGGGAACGAACCATATGGTTAATCTCGTGCAGGAGGATGCTGAGAAATTGCAGGCGCAGCCGCGCTGCCTGGAACTCTCTCAGACGACTCCCCGTCACAAATTGGGCATCGAGCGCGATATCCATCAAAGGCAGCGCCAGCCAGCTCTCCACGCGCTGGTAAGCGATATCCAACTCTCCGGCAGGGTCGCCGCCTAGGGCATCATGCGGTTCGGCAAACGGCTGCTCTTTCACCACCACATGACGGTGCCCCAGGCAGCCGCAGATGTTGGTCCGGCGGAATTGGATGATGACTAACTTGGGGGCATCCTCGAGGATTTCTTCATACGCATCGCGGCATTGTTGGGGAGCTTCAGCCCAGTCCTGCTCCACTGCGCGCACCATCTCCAGGGCTTTCACCGAGTCTCGACGGGAATACGCCACCACCACCAGCGGCTTCGGTCGATCTGGAAATGCAGCGCAAGCGAACCGGCGGCCCACTAACCACTCACGCCAACGAATCCAACGCGGGCGGGAATGGAGATACGCCTTCACCGCCTCTGGCATGACTGATGGCCCTTGCACCATAACTGTGCATTTTACTCCCGATTCAAGGACTTACTGCAATTAGAAGTCAGGAGTCAGAAGACCAGGTTTTCATTGCCGATGGCTGATTGTGGGAGCAGAAAATCGAAATTCGAAAATCGAAAATCGGCTCCAATGGGTCGCAGCCGCGTCTTTTCCGAGTTTCGAATTTCTAGTTTCGAGTTTCGAATATCGGCAATCATCAATTGAAAATCGGCAATTCCAGAATCGGCTTCTCGTTCGATGCCAGGATATCGCCCGGGAGTCCCAGCAAGCGCGCCAGGGTTGGCGCCACCTGCGTCAAAGCCATCCGGCCCAAGTTCCGACCTCCGCTGAATTGAGGGCCGACCGCGATGAAGGAGGCCTCGAGTCCAGGGCGGGTGGGTAATTGACCGTGAGTGCCTCGGTCTTTGAGGCTGTCTCTCACCAGCGGTCCCTCAAACCGGTCGGAGAAGTAAACGCCCGGGGCCGCGTCGATGATCAATTCCGCGTCCGGGTCGGCCGAGAGGGACTCGAGCCGCTCGCGGTCCACGACTTCTTCAACAGTTCCCGCTTCAATGAGTCGCCTCACCGCTCGCTGCAAAGATGCTCGATCCGTTGCCGAAGGTTCTTCCAGCCAGTAAACGGCGAAGGACCCTCCGGCATGGACGGCCCCCAGCTTGCCAAGCTTTGGCGTGCCATCCGCTTCCCGATCGAATAACCCTTCCTCCGCCAGAACCGAAAGTGGGGCAGCTTCTTTCTCGACGGGCACAAAGCCATGGTCGGAGAGGACCACGAGTGTAGGCGCCTCATCTTCTAAGAAGCCTTCCCGAAGGCGTCCGATTTCTTGGTCCGTCCGTTCCATCGCGGCCAGGGCTTGCGGCGAAGTCGGCCCGAACTGATGGGCCAACTGGTCATAGTGAACAAAGTGAACGAGGAGAAGGTCCGGTCGATAGCGATCCCAGAGGTAAAGCGCAGCCTCAGACCGCAAGCGGTCCGGAGTTGCGCTGCCAAGAATGGGTTGCAGAACCTTGAGGATTTCAGGGAACAACCCCGGGGTCGAATGGCGGGCGGGGGTTGCGAAGTCCCGATGCGGGTCCGCCGTGGTTGGATCCCAAATCTCCGGAATGTTGTAATCAATGGCCCCCGCGGCGCTCACTGGCCAACTGATGGCCGCAGCTTTCCGCCCGCTGGCTCGCACCACATCCCAGAGAGTGGGAACACGCAGGGCGCTCGCAAACCAGCACCACGGTCGCGCTTTTTCGGTGGGGTCGAGCGACGCCAGGTGGCTATAGATTCCATGCACACTCGGAAGCACGCCCGTCACGAGGGTTGCATGGGCCGGATAAGTTGTCGTCGGATAAATACTCTTCATCGCCTCCGCGCTGGCCCCCCGCTTGACAAGCTCAAGGAGATTCGGGATTGATAGCCCGAACTCTTTTGGTCGCCGGTAAAAGTCCGGCCGCATCCCATCCACGGATAGCACCACCAAGCGCGATGGCCGGGACTTGTCCTTCATAGCGTTCAACCCTCCTTCGAGAATTTCCTTGTGCCCGGGATGCACCTTCCAGCAGGATGCTGAAAAACGCTTGTGAACGCTGTCATTCCGAGCGGAGCGAGGAATCTCGCTCTGAACACAAGGGACTTGCGGGATTCCTCGTCGCCTGCGGCTCCTCG
>JBAVYG010000215.1:0-1633 GCA_049698675.1 Terriglobia bacterium | reverse complement strand
TCGTAAGGCACATCCGACCCCGATGCCAGCACGGCCCGTATGGTGTCGTAGCGGAACGAACACACAGCCTCGAGATAGTATCGCAACCTGTCCACCAAAAACTCCAAAACCTGTCGAGACACCTCTTCAGAGGGTTTACGCCAAGTAATATCCAAAGTCTCTAAAGCTTGGTCAACTATTAAGGACAAAGAGATGGGAAATTTAAATTCAAGTATTACTTTAATTATTCCATTACCCTGCCTGCGCAGCGCGAATGGATCGCTTGAGCCGGTGGGCTCCAGGCCTACAGCTAACCCACCCACCACGCTATCCAGTTTGTCCGTCAGCGAGACGACAGCGCCAACCGGCGTCGCTGGGCATCGGTCCTCCGCTCCCTGCGGAAGGTAGTGCTCGTAGATGGCCTCGGCAATCTCCTTCGGCTCCCCCTGCGCTGTTGCGTAGAGTCCGCCTACAATACCTTGCAACTCCGGGAACTCCTGAACCATTTGGGTAGTGAGGTCGCACTTGCACAGACTAATCGCATCCTGGATGGCGACGGTGTAACGAGCGAGGTTGGGGTCATTCGTTTCGAGAACGGAGCGGAGACTTTCACCGACCCTCCGCATCCGCTTCACCTTGTCACCGTAGCTGCCCAAGCGGACCTGGTAGGTCACCCTTTCGAGAATAGACTCACGGTCGCGAAGTCTGACGCGCTGGTCGGCGTTCCAGAAGAACTCGGCGTCCGTGAGGCGCGCCCGAAGCACCCGCTCGTGCCCCTGGCGAATTAGGCCCATCCCGTCCGAGTCCATGTTGAGCACGGCCACAAAATGCGGTGCCAGTCGAGCGTGCCCACCAGGCCGAGCGCTGCTCGGCCCTACCTCCACGGCCAAGTACTTCTGGTGGTCACGCATGACGGTGACGAGGATTTCGCGCGGCAGGTGCAGGAAACGCTCGTCGAAGCTCCCCAGCATGGGCCGCGGCCACTCGGTCGAGTTGACGATCCAATCCAGCAACCACTCGTCCTCTACGAGCTTGAGCGAGGCGTTTTCAACCAAGGCCTGAGCTTCTTGAATGACACGTTCCAGCCTGCGCGCAGAGTCAATTTCTACATGCGCTTGCGCCAATCTCCTTGTGTAATCCTTGAAGCTCGTCACGCGCTGCGGCTTCCGGCTTTTGGCCTTATGCCCGAAGGTGAAATCCCCGGACCTCACGCCCAGGATTTCAAAATCGACCGTCTTTGCCTGCTTCCCTTCGCCCAGGATTGCCAGCACCCAGCGGATAGGCCGCACGAAGCGCGGGTCGGACTTCTCCATCCAGTACATGCTCTTGGGAAAGCTCAACCCGAGGATGGCAGCGGGCAAGATTTCCGGCAGGATCTCGTGGGCAGAACGTCCCTGGGTGGTTTTCCGCAGCGCCAGATATTCCCCTTTTGGGGTGGTGGTGCGAGTCAAATCCTCCAGGCGGGCGGAGTTTTTCTGTGCGAAGCTCTCTGCCGCCCGGGTGTATTTCCCTTCCGAGTCGACAGCCACCTTGACGGGCGGTCCGAGGATCCCCTCAAGCTTGTCCGGCTGCTGAGCTAACAAGGCGGGGACATGGACGACGAGGCGGCGCGGAGTGGAATATGTTTGTAGGGGCGGTTCGCGAACCGCCCCTA
>JBAVYG010000214.1:0-4607 GCA_049698675.1 Terriglobia bacterium | reverse complement strand
GCCTCGGATTCTCCTCGGCGTGGGAGAAGAGGGCGGGGGGCCTATCTACCCGACAGGCTCGGGAGTTCCCTCCCGGCCTCAGCGCAGATCGGCCTCCGCCGCCGGACACCGCTAACTCCAGGGACTGGTTTACACCCGAAATCAACGGCCAAAGCAAGATACAAGCGCAGACCTCATGCTCTCCGAGGTCTGCGGCTCTTCCGGTTTCGTCGGTGGAGTCAGAGATCTCCACGCATTGTATCCGGATGACGGGGCACTCGGAAACAATTCCGGTCCAGAAGTCCCCTGTGGGAAGTGTGGAATTCCCAGGTTCCGGGCCGATAGATCCCCCCTAACGGCGTAGTGTTTAGTATTACCGATTCCTGTTGATAAATCCCCATTGCACCAGTGATTCCCATGTGATTGATAGCCCTGCGAGCGGATTCGGCCTGAAAAGTCGGCTAGCCGTCAACCGGCCCGTTGCGCTGGGCCGGATGACGGCGTGGAAGGGTGTCTTCCAGGCGCTATCAAGCTTGGTGATGGTAGGCGCTGTCCAAGGCCCCCAGGGAGGGTCAACCGGTTTCCCTAAGGGTGACTTGGGATGCCAGTTTACTCAGTGGGGCGGATGGACGTCGCTACGGTCATGTCACACTCAGTCCTCTACAAGAGCGATTCGCTTGAACCCCCTCACCCCCTGTCCCCTCTCCCCCAAGGGGGAGAGGGGAGATTTAATTCTAATTCAATCCCCTCTTCCCTTTAGCGGAGAGGGGGACTCAACTCCAACGCAATCCCTCCTCCCCCTAGCGGGGAGGGCGATCCCGCTTTGCGGGACCGGCCAAAGCCGTCCCGTCCCGCCTCTCACCACCGGGGGGAAAGGTCCCGTGCGGCTTGCTCCACAAGCTGCGCGCACGAATGGCAAACAATTGTTCAGAAGCGAGTCTGCGCTTCGTTTTCGAGCAGCTTGCGGATGTTCGGCTTCTCGCTTCCCGGCTGCAGGGCTGGCAGCAGCGCTAAGCCCTCCTTTGCCGCGGTGCGGTTCTTCTCGATCTGGCCGGAGGCCCGGTAGGCCTGGGCTAGGGTCAGCAGCCTGGAGGGCGTCGTTGCACGGCTCATCGCCACCTCGCGCTCGGCGCATGAGGTGGCAAACTGCGGATTTCTGAGGGACACCGGCTCTACCCTCAAGAAGGCATTTGCCGCCTGGTCGAGAACCATCGGGGAAGCCTGATCTTTCTCGGCCACTTCCTTCAAGGCGGCGAGGCCTCTCCTCGATAACTCGTCTGAAGCTCCTGGGGCGTACAGGATTCTTCTGATGGCGCCGATTCGCACCTGGATGAAGCCAAGGAACGACTTGCAGACATCGTTGGCCGGATCCTGTTTCAGCAGCCGCTCAAGGCCGGCCGCGGCCTGCACGAGCTTCTTCTCCGCAACGACCAGGCTCACGCGCCGATCGCCGGCCTTCGCAGCCAGAACCGGATCGGCCGCATCCTCATAGCTCTTTGCTTCATCGTCCAGTACGGTTACTACGTCGAAAAGAGCCCGGAAATCCCTCGGGTCCTGGGCGGCAATACGCTGGCTGATCTCAAGGGCTTGCTCGAAGAGCGGGACCGCCTGTGCATATGCTCCCAATCGCTCGAGGGCGTTTGCCAGCTTGCGCAGCAGCATGGCGCGCAACCGCACGATAGGAAGGCTATCTTGCTCTGATCTGGGCAGCGCATCGGCGCTCTGCAAGGCAGCCTGAAACTCCTTGAGGGCCTCCGCTGGATTGGTCTCCATCTCCACGCTGCCGATCTTCATCCGATTGATCGCAAGACCCCGTTTAGCGCGCAAGAAATTCAGATCGACCCTGAGGGCGCGATCATCCAGCGCCAGAGACTGGCGATAGGCGGCGACCGCCCCAGTAGAATCCGCCAGGCTGGCTGTGCCGCTTTGACCCAGCTCGTCGCCCAGGGTGCCATAGGCGGAAGAAACCTCGTAGATCAGCGCGGCAGTTGCATGAGGGTCCGCAGCCAAGGCGTCAAAGCTCTTCAGAGCTTCCCGCATGACGGGAACCGCCTCCGGCGTTTTGTCGGTTTGCCACAGAATCTCACTGCGCGACTGCTGCACCAGGGCAAGCGCCCGAATCCCTTCACGGTCCTTCGAATCGGAGGCCGCCAGCGGCCCGGCGATAGCGAGAGCTTTGCCGAGGTTGACAAGCGCCCCCGCGGGATCGCCCAGATTTTGATCGTAGGCGTTGCCTTGAATATTCCCCAGCCGTGTATACGCATCCACCAGATCGAGTTGGGTCTGGCGGTCACCCCGTGCGTCCCTGGCCATGCGGTCCAGGTGTTCGAGCACGCGCGCGACCAGCAGCTTCTGTGCGCCGGTGGAGCCGGGCAATTGTTTGATCGCCTCATCCAATTCGGAGAGCAGGCTGTTGCTCAACTGGCGCAGGTCCGCGGAGCGCGCCTCAGCCTGGCGCCGCTCCTCATTGGCCACTCTGGCCTGCCACAACACGCCTGCAACGCCCGCAACCAGTGTGGCGGCCAGCAGGGCCGCTGCCGCCAGGCCCCACTGGTGGCGGCGGATGAACTTACCGGCTCGATACCGAAGCGTGCCGCGGCGCGCCGCAACCGGCAACCCCTCGAGGTAGGCGCGAAGATCGGAGGCCAGTTGCTCGGTGCTGAGATAACGGTCCTGCGGTTCCTTGCGGAGAGCCTTCAGCAGGATCGCTTCCAGATCGGAATCGAGCCGCCTGTTGGAGCCTGCTGCTTGAGCCGGCCTGCGCGGAGGTTGTTCGCAGATCACGCGCAGCATCTCTGCTGTAGTAACTTCCTTGAGTTCGTAGGGCAGCGTTCCGGTTAACAGAAGATACAACAGAACGCCGAGCGAGTAAGTGTCCGAGGCAGTGGTGATGGGATTGCCTAACACCTGTTCCGGGCTGGCGTACTGCGGAGTAAAGGACAGATACCCTTCACGTGTAAGTTTGCTGTCGGGCCCGAAGGGAGACGGAGAGAGCAGCTTGGCCGTTCCAAAATCCAACAACCGGGGAGTGCCGTCTTCCGTGACCAAGATGTTGTCCGGCTTCAAGTCGCGGTGGACTACGAGGTTCTGGTGGGCAAACTCGACGGCTTCGCAAACGAGCATGAACAGCGCGAGTCGTTGGGGCACAGAAAGACGCTGCTTTTCACAGAAGCGATGGATGGGAACTCCATCCACATACTCCATCACAAGATAGAGATCGCCATCATGGGTAACGCCGCCATCCAGCAGGCGGGCAATGAAGGGATGTTGCAGTCCGGCAAGAATCTGCCGTTCCTGACGAAATCTCTCCCGGAAGAGGTCGGTCGCAAGGGGCAGGTCAATCAATTTGATGGCGACCTTCTGCTCGAACTGCCCATCGGCGCGATGCGCCAGATACACGGCGCCCATGCCGCCGCGTCCCAACAGGCGATCCAGCAAGAAGGGACCGATCTGCTTGAATTCGGATAGGGCCTCTCGGCCAGTCTCCGGTTCCAACCGGCGGGATGCCGTCAGTTGCTCTTCCGCCTTGTAGGCATCGAGCAGCGAGCGCACCTCGGCTGCGAGCGCACAGTCCCCATTGCATTGGGTCTCAATCAAATCCTCCCGCGCTTCATGGGGAGCCGCGAGAGCCTCGTGGAAGATCGCCTCAATCCGCAGGAACCTTTCCGTCGTTTGGTCCATCTGAGCGACAACCCCGTCTGTGGCTTGTAACCCTAATACCAGACTGCGTGGACCGGAGCCAAACTGAATCACAGTCTCGCTGCATCCTCGCCTAAGCCCGGGTGGATGCGCCGGTACAGCCAGCTTTTAGTGAATCTCAGGTCGCGATCGACGGTGGACTTGGATACCTGAATCAGGCTGAATCCTCGACGATGCCCGGGTGGATGCGCCGGTACAGCCAGCTTTTAGTGAATCTCAGGTCGCGATCGACGGTGGACTTGGATACCTGCATCAGGTCTGCTGTTTACTCGGCAGTGCAACCAAGAAAGTAGCGCAATTCGACGAGTTGGACCTTGTAGGCATCGAGCGCGCCCAGTTCGTCCAACGCGTGGTTCAGGTCCAGCAGCTCCGGGCTGCCGATACTGACCCACAAGAGGTCGTCGCTGAGAGGGACGCGTTCGAAGCCGCCGCCCCGCATCTGTGCTTGACTTTCGCGCGCGTGGTCGATCAGGATCATACGCATTACCTTGGCGGCGAAGGTGTAGAAATGCTGGCGGTCGTCCCATGCGGCCTTCTTCTGGTTCAGCAACCGGAGATAAAGCTCGTGCACCAGGGCCGTTGCCTGAAGAACGTCTGGATTGCGCTCTCGGCGAATGTAGGCCGCGGCCACCTCCCGAAGGTGGGGGTAGACGAGCGGCATCAGATCCTCAAAGGCTGACGGATCGCCGTCCTTCCACTTTGCCAATAGTAAGGTGATTTCTCCCTTGGCGGGCTGCACAATCCCCTCCGTGCGCGCGGTGCGCCTGAATCTCCCCCACTGCCAGCCTACCACTTTTTCCTCTGTTTTCACATCCTCTGGATAGGCCCTTCCCCTAAGCAATTCACATTTGCAAAAAAAATGAGTCATTTTCCCTCTCCTTTGCGCAGTCTGGGTGGAGTTGAGAAGCGGAGTTCGTGGAGAGGGAGAC
>JBAVYG010000213.1:0-9000 GCA_049698675.1 Terriglobia bacterium | reverse complement strand
ACAGCGGGCGAGACGCCCGCGCTACCTCTAACACTCTGACGGTATAATGCTTCCATGCGAGCCCTGCAAAAAAGCGCGACCGTTTATTTCGATTCCCAGCTCCACCGGGCTTTGCGAATCAAGGCTGCCGAGACTGAGCGATCAATTTCCGAGATCATCAATGATGCGGTGCGACTGAGCTTGACGGAGGATGCGGAAGACCTGGCGGCATTCCAGGAGAGGGCAAAGGAACCAAACCCGTGTTTCGAGGCTGTACTCAAAGGCCTGAGGAAGCGTGGGAAGCTATAAGATGATCGATCCCCAATTGAAAGGTAAAGTCGTTTGTATCACGGGTGGGAACAACCCGCAGGGAATCGGCGCGGCAACCGCCAGGGCGTTCGCATCCCAGGGTGCAAGCGTGTTTATTCACTATTTCCGGCAGGCGTCCACATTGTCTGACCAGGGAAAAGGCGAGGTCGAATCCAGCAGGCCCGGGGAAGCATTGTACCTTGACGCCCAGACGAGATCGGCGGCGGAGGTCATCCGGGCGATCCGGCGCGAGGGTGGGCAGGCCGAGTCGTGGGAAGCTGATTTGGGTGAGCCATCCGCAATTCCTCAGCTTTTCGACCGCGTCGAGCAAGCGTTCGGGCCGGTGGAGGTGCTGATTAACAACGCCGCGCTTGACTTGCCCGACACCTTCATTCCCTCCAAGTCCTCGGCACAGGGTGATCGGAGTCTGGGTGGTTTGGGTTCTCCCATGGGTACGCTTACTGGGGAGAGCCATGACCGCCACTTCGCGGTGAATTGCCGTGCCCCGGCTTTAATGATGGCGGAATTCACCCGCCGTCACGTCGCGCGCGGGGGGCAATGGGGGCGAATCGTGAATGTGAGTACCGACGGGGCGTCGGGATTCGCTGGCGAGATTTCTTATGGGGCCAGCAAGCATGCGCTGGAGTCGTACAGTCAGGCCGCCGCCCGCGAGCTCGCACCGTATGGGATTACGGTCAACGTGGTGTCGCTCGGGCCCATACAGACCGATTGGATATCTCCGGAGTTGGAAGAGAAGGTCGTGCCCACGATTCCACTGGGACGGCTGGGCTCCCCGGAGGATGTGGCCGATGTGATTGTGTTCCTAAGCTCCGAGCAGGCGCGCTGGCTCACGGGACAGTTGCTTTATGTCGGCGGCGGCCACACAATGCCGCTGTAAGGCGCTGTGGAAACTACCAGGGAGGCTACTAGGATGGTAACAAAGACGACAAAGGCGGTGGCAAGACCCAAGCGTACAAAAGCTGAGATAGAAGAGGAGTTTTCGGCGATCCGTGAGGAGGTCGCGGCGACAAGGGAAACGACCGACAAGAAAACAGAGGAAACCTCAAAGCTGCGCGAAACGGAAATCCGTCAAGCGGTTGAAGGGATTTCTGTGGAGGATGTGGTAAAGGGAATATCGGGTCTGGGCCTTGATCTTTCGAAGGCGCTCGCGGGCCTCTCGGAGAAACTTGTCCAGGAAGTGAATCGCCTCTCCTCGGCTCGTGAAGCGGTGGAATTGGAGAGGAAAGAAATCGATAGACTCCACAAGATCGACGTCGCTTGTACGGCGCTCGATCAACTCGTCCAGGACTATACGCGCAAGAAAGAGGAGTTGGAATCCGAAATCGCCGCCCAGCACGCGGCGTGGGATGAGGAGCTAAAACGAACCGAGCGCGAGCGGAAGGAACAGGACGAGAACCTCAGGAAGCAGCGGCAGCGTGAAATTGACGAGTACGAGTACAAGAAAACGCTGGAGCGCAAGAAGGCCCAGGATAAGTACGAAGAAGAGACGGAACTTCTGGAAAAGCAGAATCGGGAGAAACAGGAAGCGCTCGAGAAAAGCTGGCAGCAGCGCGAGGCAGTCTTGAAAGAGCGGGAGGAGGAAGTTGCCCGTCTCAAGAGCGAATCAGAGGGTTTTGCCGGCCGACTCGAAAAGGCGTGCGCACAGGCGGCGGAGGAGGCTACACGAGCCACAGCGCAAAAGTTTGAGCAGCAGATTCTCCTATTGAAGAGAGAGAGTGAAGCCGAAAAGCGGCTGGCTGACCTTCAGATCAAGACGCTGGAAGATACCCTTGCGCGGCAGTCGGCACAGATGGCGGCGCTCCAGAAGCAGCTTGATGAAGCGAAGCAGCAAGTACAGGAAATCGCTGTGAAGGCCATCGAGGGAGCGTCCGGGGCCAAGGCGCTCTCCCACATTAACCAGATCGCCATGGAGCAAGCCAAGCACCGCGACCAGGGGTAGAGGATGAGGAGGAAGCGCAAGGCCGTGAGGGGAGCCTTGCGCTACCTCGAGTTAAGCCAGTTCAACATGGCGTCAGACTGCGCCGTGGCGATGCCTTCCGCCCAGAGGCACTCGTTGCCTTTGCGGAGAAGGATGACCTGCACGTTGGCTGCCGTGCCGATGAAGAGGTCTGTGGTGGAGCGCGTGTCGGACGCGAGTTCGGGGTACTTGCGAGCGAGAATGGAATGGTAATCGTGGAAGAAGGCAAGAGCCGCCTCAGGACTCGACCAGCGAGTTTGCGAAACCAGAGTGTACTCCTTGCCTTCCTGTGTGAGTCCTGGACTCGCCCCGGCGGCAGCCCTTTCGTAGAGCAAATAGCGGTCTGCGAGCCAGCCCGTGGCCACCGACTTCGCCTCGTCCTCGGAAATCAGTTGGCCCAGCACCGCGTAGTAGCCCAGCTCACCCATGCTGTTCTCCGCCAGAAAAACCAGCCCAGGTGCTCGTGCGAGAGGCGCCGGATGGGGTAAGGAGACCTTCGGCAGTTGCTGCTTTTCAAAGTATGCCTGCGGCTCGAAAATCTCCTTGGTGGTATTGGGCGGATCGTTGAACAGCGAGTTCAGCCTTTTCCAGCCGCCCGCCTCCAGCCCACGTTGCATGAAGCCCATGCCCTCGATATAGGGAAAGAGGGCCTGGAAACGAAAGAAGAAAGGCGCTCGGTTGAAGGCGGGGAACTCTTCGTATTGCTCGTGGATGACCTGCGCCATCAGCGGTTCGAGCGAGGGCATATCCTCCAATTTCATCGGCGCGATCAGTTGCTGAATCATGGCTGCCGTGGCGTGACCTTCCACCATGGCCTGACGAGCGCTCGAAGCATCGTCATCCGGGCGGACGGCCTTAAGGAATTTCTCGAGGTCGAAGTTCTGGTCCTGAAGGGCGTGGGTCAGCTCGTGAGCCAATACGAAGCGCTGCATGTCCGGCTCGACCCAGTCGGCGATGAACATGGTCTTACGGTGCGGATCGTAAAAGCCGGCAGCCTGTTCGGTGTAGAAGCTGATGAGGAACTTCTCGAGATTGAAGTCCGGCGAGACAAGGCCGAAAGCCAGGAGCGTCGCTTCCTGGATGTGAATCTCCTGCGGCGTCATTTCCGCGTGAAGGGTCTCCGAAAGGTACTTCTCGACTTCCGCCCGGCTGATGACCTGCTTCTTCAGCGCTGACTTGATCGGGAGGCCGGTAAGTTCGCTCATCTGCTGGAGAACCTCGTCGGCTTGGGCCAGAAGGTCCGGAGCACCTCGCCCGGCGGCCACAAACCGGGCAGTTGGCACTGCATAAGCCAACAATAGGAAGGTGAGAGCGGTCAGCGTTTTCAACGTCGACCGAAATCTTTTCGCCCTTTCCCTGAGACAATTCATGATGCCTTGGTAACCTCCATAAGCCGCCGCACCGACGCCAGGGTGCTGTCCTAATTTGACTCGTAGCGCCGGCCTTCAAAGGTCGGCGCTACGCTCAAGATGGGATACCTCCGACGCGAGGATTGGTTTGACCCTACCCCACTGAGAAGACTATCATGAAACTTGCGCGAGCAGGCCGGGTGATCGCTGCCCCGCCTTAGCGGCCGCTTCGGCGGCCAAGCAGGGGCGGGGGAGAGGAAAGTCCGAACTCCGCAGGGCAGTGTGCTCGCTAACGGCGAGGGTTGGAGGTGGATGTCCCACGTGGAGGACCGTACGCCCCCAGCACGGAAAGTGCCACAGAAAATATACCGCCCCGATCTATCGGGGTAAGGGTGAAAAGGTGCGGTCCCGATGAATCGGGAATTAAAGTAAGAGCGCACCGCTCCGGTAGTGATACCGGGGGCATGGTAAACCCCACACGGAGCAAGACCAAATAGGGGAGGAGGGGCTGCCCGCTCCGTTACAACTCCCGGGTAGGTCGCTTGACCCCGCCAGTAATGCCGGGGCTAGATGAATGATCGCCGTCCCGCCTCGGCGGGAAACAGAATTCGGCTTACAGGCTTGCTCGCGGTAAGTACAGTCGAAAGTCGAGGGTCCAAAATCCAAGGTAGTGCCTCTGTGTCCTCCTCGCGACAAGAGCCACAACACAGAGATCACTGAGATGCTCCGTGTCCTCCGTGTTAAAGCTTGATAGGCACGGAGGACACAGAATTGGTCTGAGGAGTACCTGGGATGGGGTTGTTTGGTTCAAAGACGAAGAAGATCGAGCCTGCCAAGAGCCTTACTGGCACGGTTCAATTTCCCGGTGATAAGTCCATCTCGCACCGCTATGCCATGCTGGGGGCGATTGCGGAGGGCACGAGCGAGATCCACTTCTTCTCCACCAGCGCCGATTGTCAATCCACGCTTTCCTGTCTGAAGCAGCTTGGGGTAAAGATTGAGCGCAAGGACAATGTGGTGACGATTGAGGGCGCCGGTCTGGGCGGACTGCGGCCTGCCCACCAGCCTCTGGACGCCGGCAACTCAGGTTCGACGATGCGGATGCTGGCAGGCATTCTGGCCGGCCAACCGTTTCGTTCCGTGATGGTCGGCGATGCTTCGCTCTCCCGGCGGCCCATGAAGCGCGTCGCCGACCCGCTTTCGCGGATGGGAGCGCGGATCAAGTCCCAGCAAGGTGGGCTGCCGCCCCTTGAAATCGAAGGCGGCGCGCTCCAGCCCATTCGCTACGAAATGCCGGTGGCAAGCGCGCAAGTGAAGTCGGCCGTTCTCCTGGCGGGACTGTTCGCAGATGGTGAGACCGAAGTCATCGAAAAGGTTCGGACACGGGACCATACGGAGATCGCGCTGGAACAAATGGGGGCCGACATCGGACGGCATCAGCAGACCATTGCCGTGCGAGGCAGAGCGCACCTGGAAGGCAGGAAGCTCTATGTGCCGGGTGATTTTTCTTCGGCGGCGTTTTTCATCGTGGCGGGACTGGTCGTGCCGCACTCAAACCTGATGCTTCATAACGTGGGCCTGAACCCGACACGCACGGGCATTCTCGATGTCCTTGTGCCCATGGGCGGGCGGGTAAAAGTGGTCAATCTGGAGATGCTGAACGGCGAGCTGATCGGCGACCTCCACGTGGAGGCCAGCCAGTTGCGAGGAGGCGAAATCCCGGAGAGTGCGGTCCCCGCCCTCATTGATGAATTGCCCGTCCTGGCAGTCCTGGGGACACAGACGGAACAAGGATTGACTTTCCGAGGGGCCGGGGAGTTGCGCGTAAAGGAAAGTGACCGCCTGGCAGCCGTGGCTGAAAATCTGAGGCGGATGGGCGCCGAAGTGGAGGAATTCCCGGATGGCCTGCGCGTTGCCGGGCGGCAAACTCTGCGGGGCGCCGAGATTGATCCCCATGACGACCATCGGATTGCCATGGCTTTTGCTGTGGCGGGACTGGTTGCGCAGGGCCACACGATCATCAAGAACAGCGGTTGCGTCGATATTTCCTTCCCTGATTTCTTTGCTACGCTCACCAAAGCAACGGAGTGAAGGAGACTACAAAAAAGGGAAATGAAAATGCAGGGTGCTGAGGCTGCCAGTACGAAGGAGCTATTGTGAACCTGAGGTAGCACGGCTAGCCTATATGTTAAGGCTGAAGGAAGCTGGCCAGGAGGAGAGTTCCCTCGGCCTGCCCCGCACAATGAAGAGTGAGGTGACTCATGGAAGGTCTGGGAGCACTTGCTATACTAGTCTCGGTCTTCGGTGGCTTGGTCTTCTTTATCGCCATTCTGTCGATCGCGATCGATTCCGCTCGGCTCCTTCGGCGCGCGAACAAGCTCATCCAACTCCAGGAGCAGCAGACTCGCTACCTGGCGGCGATCTCGACTAACCTCGCCAAAACCACTCCCGTCACGGCCCAACCCCGCGCCGCCTGAAAACTGAGGTGTGTAATGAGGTCTGCTCGCGTGTTTCCTGCCGTACCCCTGATGTCATTAATAATGATGTGGTCTGTGGGATGCCAGGATTCTCCTACGCGTGAGGAGTTGGAGATTCAGGCAGCGCAGGCAAGAACCCAGGAGCAGGCGCGCCAGCAAGGAGAAGAAAAGCGTAGACAGGAGCGCGCCCAACAAGGGCCCGTGGGAGCTAAATTCCTCGGCGTCAAAAAACCGATGGCCACCCTCTTTGTCAGTGTCGACGGAGTTCCAAACCGGGTCGAGCCCCGGATCATCACGGGCACAACGTGCTTCGACGTGGTCACCAGCCCTGACCAAGCGGATGGTAGACTGGAAATCCAAACCGAGGTCCTCCCGCCTCCAGGCCAAGAACATGTTTCCCTGGGCGATTGCGACATCAAGTATCTCGGCGTGCTCCGCAGCCGGCAGGGTAGGGCTTTGTGGCGAGGAAACCGGTCCACGCGCGTGCCCATCCGCAATATGCCGGGCTACTACAAACCCCAGGGCATAAGCCCCGACCAAGCGCAAGCCGGCCTTCTCTCCGATTTGAGTCAGGCAGCCTGCCATTGAGCTTGGACGCGCTGATCGATACCGTGGACAGGCTCGTGCGACGCAAAGGCTCGTAGGCTTCTGCCCAACTGTGGGATTCGTTTGTGAATGACGGCTGTGGTCGAGCTAGAAAGGCGCCTTTGCCGGCTGCGCGCAATGCCACCTCAAATCCGCCGATGTGAAAGCATCGAGTAAGTCTTCAATCCTCGTCCTCTGGACGCACCCGAACCGCTCAGCCAGTCGCGCCAACTGGACACACCTAACGGCGTGGCCCGCAGTACCCGAAAACGGGCGCAGACCGAGAGGCGCGTTCCATGCACGCTTCTCGTCCCCAGCGGGGGAATGCGGTGGGGTTGGGGGCGTCGGTGGGTGGGGTCCCATGCGCAGCAGGCGGACGGTCCCGTATTCCGTGTCGAGCCGGATCGGAGGCCCGCCTTTGCCCACGGTTCCGCTGATGGTGGGGTTGTCGCCTTCTTTCACGACCTTCAGACCAGGTCCGGAAAAATCGCTTTCCACTTCACCGTGACGGGAGGCCGCGTCGATCTGGAAACTGCTGGTGGCGGGGAGGCTTAGTTCGATCTGGCCCTTTTTCAGGTCGACCTCGATGGGATGGGTTGGAGGAGTGGAGGTCCGCAGTTCCACGTCCCCGTTCGTATCGGTGATTTTCACGCTGTGCTTGAAGTCAGTGAGGGTGATGTCCTTTTGACGAGTCGAGATTTCGAATGGGCCGTCGATGCCGTTCAACTCGAGCGAACCGACTTCCATGTCGAGGCGGCCGGTGAGCTTTTGCGCTGTGATGTCGGTTCGCGAGGATTTGAAGTGCAGGGTCTGGCCGATGTCGCGGAATTGCATGTCTCCGCTGAACTCCCCGTTTACGCTTGCCGTGCCGGTGACGCCGGATATATCGACGTCACTTCCCCGCCCCTCGACCTCCACGCTCCCTTTCAGATCACGGACTTCCGTCGTCCCGCTGCCCTTGCCCACATGGACGAGCCCTTCCACATTGTCAATGTGAGCATCCCCGTGGGGCGCGGTGACGGCTTGCTCGGCCTTTAATCCGTCCAGGACTACGTCACCGTGTTCCGCCGTAATTTCTGTGCTGGTGGCGTAAGGAACGCGCAAGGTGTAGTCCAGGCGCACGTTGTGCCCGCCATCTGGAAGCGAGTCAAGATTGGTTTGGACCAGGTATCGGCCTGCTTCTTCGACGATTTCAATTTTGACCTGGTCCGAGAGCTTCTGGGCGTCTCCTTCATTGGGGGCCCAGATGGTCTTCTTCACCACCGCATCAACCGTGGCTTGGCTGGCCCCGTGCACCTCCACATCACCACGACGGTCCACGACCAGGATGTGAGGCTGGGGATGGACTTCGTGCGAGAAAGTCTGCGTGTAGGTATAGGAGTTCATGAACAGGCCGGCAAAGCCCTCGTTGTCCATGTCCACACCCATTGAGGCCGGCCACTGCTGCCAGGGCCTTAAAACGATCTTTGAAATCAAGGTTCCCATAACCAGTATCAAGACCAGCAAGATGACTTCGCTGGCCGAGAAGAGCGGTGGCGGCACGGTCTCAGGATGGGCTTGGGCCTGAATGTAATCTACGAGCTTCGAAAGGCCCCAAAAGATGATGAGGATCGGCCAGAACTTGGCGATGACCTGCCAGGGATGAATCGAAGGGTTGAAGTTCTGCCAAAGGAAGATGGCACCCACCGCAATCAGCGCGAGCGCCCAGAAAATTGATCCCCGACGATAACCGTAAATGCTCATGGTGTCCTGCCTTCTACCGTCCTCCCGGTGTCATCCGTCCCAGGCTTTCTGCTTCCTTCCCCGCCCTGCGCCCCTAGAGCCTGGGTCCTTGCGGGGGCCGCGGCGGCATCGCACAATCGATGAGTTTCAGAACGCCGAAGACGATCAATAGAATAGGCCAAGTCCTGCTAATGCCCCACCCTGGAACGAACTCTTCCATCAGGAACATGACTCCAATCGTGATGAGAATGACCGGACCAGTCAAACTCAGCCTGCTCGAAATCGACGTGCTTGGTGGGTAGCCCATAGTCTATTGTGGTTCTCCCTTCTCGCCTGCAACTCACCCGCCCTTTCCTCAACCCATCCGTCTAACGCCCTTGCTTCACCTGTTCCAACTCCAGTTCCAGCTCGCGCATCTTGCGCTGGTGCTCCATCTCCTCGATCCGCACCCGCTGGTGAGCCTCCATCTCCAGGTCACGAATCTTCACCAGTTGAGTTATGGCGACGATCACGACCGCCACAGCGAAGGCTGCCAGGGGAATGATGAATGGCGAATCCATAGTCCTTTTACCTCCGTAGCCCGTAGCGCGGGCGTCTCGCC
>JBAVYG010000212.1:0-4241 GCA_049698675.1 Terriglobia bacterium | reverse complement strand
TGGGATGGGAGCAAATCAGCCAAGACGGGAATGCAGAGGCTCAAGAGGGTTCCATTTCAAGCACGGAACCTTTGGGACGAAACTAGAGACTTCCCTGCCGATGCCCTCATACCCAAATGCGGGATCTGCCTGGTCGAATGCACGCAGGAGCCATTCTCACCCATCGAATTTCAAATGAGGCAGCCGGGTTGTGAGATTCCAATCCATGTACTGTCTATTAACGACTTCCTGAACGTGGTCCTCTGGCTCGGCTCGATATGGGACGTGTTCGATTACCTCAAACGGCGGGCGAGCATACGCTCGATATTCAGCGGCATTAATCAGGAGCGACCGGTGCTCGCATTCTACCTGCTGCGTGCAAAGGACTTTGCTGGCTTCGCATCCGAGGACAAGGCACGCCTATGCGAACGTCATCAGCTCCACATGATAAAGAATCTCGGTAGTTATGCGGAACGAGAGCGACTCGCGGGCTGGGTAAATGCGGTGATTCACGGGTTACACACTAGACACCCAGACATGGAATCATTCGTACCGCCGGAATTGGAGCAATATCGGGAGCCTAAAGACGCTCGGCGCGGTTATCTGCAAATGGCCGCCATGCTTAACGAGCTGCCAATGTCTATGAAAGCGAATATCGGGCGTGAAGTGCAGACGATGGTGCAGAACCTTCGTGGGTCAGGTAAGTGCGGATGCAAGGCTTATCGCCGATTGTACGAAAAATGCGTTTTCGTGTTTGCCTGCTTTTCACAGATGTCGCGCACCGAGCGTATCCGTTCCCTAAAGAAACTGATCGATGCTGCTCTCTATCGCTATGAGGCAATGGAGAGTCTTGGAGTTGCATACAACGCCGATGATGACAGGTCGGGGTTTGATTTGCTCTTGTGCCGTGGTATACCAGTCGTTACTGCGGACACAGTGAGATTGGCCGATGCTGTTTTCCGCCCACCTGATACCCAGATAGCAAATCCGTTCGGTGAAGCGCGACCGTACTCGCCACCACCTCAGAAAACGCATAAGATCGAAAGGTGAGTAAACTTTCGCTGGCTGGCGCAGAGCGCAACTCTGCGGCCCATAGACAAGACTGAAATCAGGCGGAGCCGAACACCCTCAAAAAGCTTGGTGCGGCGATAGGTGCTGGCGGTCAGGAGTTGCAGCAGTCCGCGCGCAAAATGCCGTTTGTGCGTCGGCATAACCAGTGCTAGTATAGCACGCTGAAGCGCAGAGGTGTGCTCTGCGCCAGCCAGCGTTACCTGAAGGTGACGACGTGCTTGAATTCAGGTTGCTTTACCAGGGCCGGTTGCTTGGTGCTTCCCGTACGAACACTCGGGCTCCTGACAAGCATGAAATACGACGAGAATTTCACAAGCAATTGAAAAGGCTTTGGTCTTCGAAGTCACCGCTCAAGGAGAGGTTGAATCAGCCACTTATTCGAAAACTCAACGCGCCAACCCAGGATGAGATGTTCACTACAAGAGTAAAGGAGCTCTCAAATCAATTCTCTTATCATGGGTATTCCTTCGTGCCGATAATAACTCAAGACTTATTCCTTACTTGCAGTCTCGATATATTATTTCTGAGGCCTGAAGAGCCGAGCCTGCTGATGCTAGGCGGGGACATCGACGGCAGGGTTAAAACCGTATTCGACTCGCTCAGAGTTCCAACGCCAGAAGAAGCTTATAAACTAAAAGACAAGTTTCCTCCGACCGAAGATGAGAATCCTATGTATTGCCTCATGCAGGATGACAAACTGGTGTCTGAGGTGAGGGTTCTTGCTGATCACCTGCTTTTACTTCCTCGCACTACTTCCCTGAATCCTAATGACTCTTTCCTAGTAATACATGTTAAGGTCAAACCTACAAGGCTCGTGGCTGGAAATCTTGACTTCGCCTAAGCGGGCCACGGTCAGCGCTCTCGCGACCGTGGGCTTTTCCTTCGATGACGAACCCACGGTCAATTCCCAAGACGAATTGGCCGTGGCTACCTCTGGGTCACACAATCTCAGGCGCCGTTCGAACTGTAATCTCTGCGCTTGTAGCTCCCCACGTTGCGCAACTCGATCACCAAGCCGCAAGTAGGGGTAGGGCTTGCCCTACCCTTCCTGGTTCGGCGGCAATCTACACGGAGGGGACGGCAAGCCGTCCCCCTACTGCGAAAGGCCTTTCGGGCATCGGGGTCCAAGGGAACGAAATTTGTACCCGCGTGGTGATTGCCAGACAAGAACGCCGTAGTTTCCACCCCTAGCCCCGAAGGGGCGAGCCAGCCTAGCCCAGGGCAACGCCCTGGGAATCAAAGAGCGGTCGCAGCCCCAAGCCCTGAAAGGGCGAACCACTGCATCGCCCCTTCAGGGCTCACGCGTTGAAATGGATTACGCTTGTTACCCAGGCCGATGGCCTGGGCTGGGATGGACCGCCCCCTTTGGGGCTCAAAAGCACGTGGCCACGGCCAGCGCTCTCGTGACCGTGGGCTTTTCCTTCGATGACGAACCCACGGTCAATTCCAATGACGAATTGAGGGCGGCTACCTCCACGATTTGTCCTGTCAGCCACCACCCCCTAACCCCCTCCTCAGCCGAGGAGGGGAGTTATTTTCACAACCTCGGCGCCGTTCGAACTGTAACCTCTGCGCTTGTAGCTTCTCACTTTGCGCAACTCGGTCACCAGGTAGGGGTAGGGCTTGCCCTACCCTTCCTGGTTCGGCGGCAATGTACGCGGAGGGGACGGCAAGCCGTCCCCCTACTGCGAAAGCCCTTTCCGACATCGGGCTCCGGCCTGGTAGCGCCCCGATTTGTCGGGGCGGCTTTTCGCACCGGCAGTTTTCGAGGGCCGCGGAATCAACAACACAGGTCCGCGCCAGGTTTGCTGTCCCCCCCCGCGCAGCCCGCTGGATGTCCGCGTAGGAATCCACACTTGACAAGTGACAAGCTTCACTTTACGGTGTATCCTTGTGATTAGGAGCTTCAAACACCGGGGCCTCAAACGGCTATACGAACGCGGCGACCGAAGCGGGATACGGCCCGATCTACTGGACACGGTTGAGGACATTCTTGCCCGCCTCGATGAGGCCGACGCGCCGCAGGGACTCAACCTTCCGGGTTATCGCCTGCATCCGCTCAAAGGTGATTGGAGCGGCTTCTGGTCAGTGACGGTCCGGGCCAACTAGCGCGTCGTTTTTCGCTTTCAAGGCGCTGATGCTTTTGATGTTGAACTGATTGATTACCACTAGGCGACCAAAGGAATGACACCATGCCCATGAAAAACCCACCTCATCCCGGACGAAGCATACGAGCCGCTTGCCTTGAACCGTTGGGCCTGTCCGTGACCGAAGGCGCAAAGGTTCTTGGCATCACCCGGCAGGCCCTCAACAACGTGGTGAACGGCAAAGCCGCAATCAGCCCGGAGATGGCTATCCGGCTTGCCAAGGCTTTCGGCAGCACAGCGGAAACCTGGTTGCGTATGCAGCTCGCCTACGATTTGGCAGCCGCCCGAAAGGACGAAAGCAAGATTAAGGTTCAACGACAGCACCTCGAAGAACTGCACGCAAATTGAACGATGCCAATAGGCTCGCCAGCGGGTAGCTAGCGTCAGGGCCCTCGTGACCGTGGGCTTTTCCTTCGATGACGAACCCGCGATCAATTCCAAAAACGGATTGACCGTGGCTGCCTCCGGGTCATCAGACCTCAGGCGCGGTTCGGGTGCTGACCTAAAGGTCGGCGCTACGCCGGCTTGTAGCTTCCCACCCTGCGCAACTCGATCACCAGGCGTAAGGCGTCGTTAACGGCTCTTTCACTGCGAAAGGCCTTGCAGACATCGGGGTCTAAGAGAACGGGATTTTTACCCACGTGGTAGCGCGTCGCGTACTTGCCACGTACCCTCCCTCGAGCAACTGGCCGAGATCATATTCGGGGCGTAACTCGTCGCTCATCCTATTTTCGCGTGTCTTGATACCCTTCTGAATCCTCACTCCTGAATTCCATAGTTTTGTTCTTGACACGAGGCTAGAGATGTGATACGTTGCGGCGGATGAGGTATGAAGAAGGTTGCAACAGAGCGCGCAAAGGGGGTTCGAAATCGGAGCGCTGGTAGCGGGATGCTGAAAAACCCGCCTCGCCTGTCATTCCGAGGAGCCGCAGGCGACGAGGAATCTCGCCCCGATCAGATCGGGGTTCCCAGAGGGAGATTCCTCGCGGAGTTTACCCTGAGCGGCCAGAGCGAGATCCTTCGCTGCGCTCAGGATGACAGCGA
>JBAVYG010000211.1:0-1632 GCA_049698675.1 Terriglobia bacterium | reverse complement strand
GGTAATCCTTCGCTATCTGGTGGAATGCTGCCTTAGCCGAGGGGCGCGCGCTGCCGAGCCGGGCGAGTTTACGATGCGGGGGTTTCTGAACGGGCGCATCGACCTGACGCAAGCAGAAGCAGTCCGCGACCTTGTCGAGTCGCGCACGCTCTACCAAGCCCGCGTGGCGGCACAACAACTCGAAGGCGCGGTCTCCGCTCGCCTCAAACCGCACAAACAGGTTTTGCTCGAACTCATTGCCAGGTTGGAGGCCGGCATTGATTTTGCCGAAGACGATGTGGCCATTATGGAGTGGCAGGAAATACTCGCCCGCACGGACAAGCTCCGCACGGACCTCGAGAGGTTGGCGCACGGCTACGCCTACGGCAGGATTGTTCGCGAGGGACTGACCCTGGCTATTGTGGGTCGCCCGAACGTCGGCAAGTCGAGCCTGTTCAACCGCCTCTTAGACGAAGAGCGAGCCATAGTGACTTCGACGCCGGGGACAACACGGGACCTGGTGGCCGAAACCGCCAACCTCGGAGGCATACCGTTGCGTTTCGTGGATACGGCGGGCATCCGTCACGCGAAAGATGAGGTGGAAAGGATCGGCGTGGAAAAGTCCTTTCAAGCCATCGCCGATTCGGACCTGCGCCTCCTGGTGGTTGACGTATCCGAGGGATGGACCGACGAAGATTCGAGTTTGTTAACCAGAATGCGCCCACTGGGTGCGCTACTGGTAGCCTGCAACAAATCCGATCTCCCGCCCAAAATCTCGAGCGCGGATTTGGATACGTTCTTGACGGCCGACGCGGCTCCCGACGCATCGGCGGAAATTGGTAGGGGCGGGCTCGGCCCGCCCGCGGGAGGGCAGAGCCCTCCCCTACCAGAGGTGACTCCTGCGCAGGTTGTCTGGACCTCCGCATTAACCGGCGAGGGAATTCAAGAACTCGAAGAGAAGATCCTGGAGATTGCTGTGCCGGCGCGCGACCTGGGCCCCGAGGGTGAGTTCATCACCAACTTGCGCCACCAGCAACTTCTCCGGGATTCGCTACAGGCGCTCGCCAAGGCCCGCCAGGCTGCCGAGCAAAAAGTGCCCCACGAGATGCTTCTGCTTGATCTGTATGAGGCCCTTCGCCCGCTCGATCAAATCACCGGCGCCACGTATGTCGATGACGTGTTGGATATCATCTTCTCGACGTTTTGCGTGGGGAAGTAGCGCAGGTCCCGCGACCTACCACCTACCAGACACCTGACTCCCGAAGCAGGTCCTTCTTCCCCACCTACCACCTACGACCTACCACCGACCAGACACCTGACTCCCGAACCCAGTCCCTCTTCCCCACCTACGACCTACCACCTGCTAACTACCCGCCTTTTCAACAACATTCCCGCCTCTAACGGATAAGTGCCTGTGTTTTCAATGACATCCACGCCTCGCTGGGCTGTGGAAGGCAGACCCTTTGTTTTCATAGACATTCCCGCATCGGTCGCTCACTTTTTGAATTATCAGTTGTCGTGGCCGAGGGTAGGCAGTGACATATCGTCGATATGGAGACAAGGATGGGGGAGTCATCAGCGAAATCTCGGCGGTCATGGCAGAACAGCCTGACATCACATGCTAGGCTACCATATTAAGCGTAGGTTGTCAAG
>JBAVYG010000210.1:0-4701 GCA_049698675.1 Terriglobia bacterium | reverse complement strand
GGGATTGCTATCCCACCAAGGCCGCCGTTCAAAAGAGGTTCTGTTACTGATTGGGTTCAAGGGCGATTTGCCCCTCAACCCCCGTCAGTATCTCGCCATTCTGCAAGACGAGAAAAGCGACTGACGGAGCGAGCGTGGAGGTGGAATTGAGGTCTACGAGGTTCCCGGTATCAACACAGAGACGGGCAAACCTCGTGATTGGCGAACCGCCAGTGATGTCTGGATATTCTATTGTGATGGCGCCGTTCGCCGCGTCCGGGGTTATGAGTATTGTCCCCCCAGGCAGTGCATAATTGCCGCCGATTTGCGTTTGGGACACATTGTCCACAAGCGCTAACTGCTGGCTCACCGTCCCATCGGTGTTCACCACTTGGCCCATGACGCCAAGTGTGGAACCGACCTGAACAATGAACCAGCCGCCGGTGGCGACGTAGTTATTCCAGAAGTTCACGTCAGTATTTGTGAACCCCTGGAGAGTGAGAACACCCGAAGGCGTTGCAGTCCCCGCCACCACATCCAAAGAGTACCACCGCAACGTTTGGTCGCCCGTGCAGTACACGACCACGTGTGCTGCGTCGGGCATTGTGAGGGCGAGCGGGTCATTCAGGCCGGTCACTTCTATGACTGGCGGCTGCGGCTTCTGTATGGCCGGGCTGTCTTTTACGCAGAAGAACGTCCCTACTTCTGGTTGCGTAGTGCAGCTCACGCCGCCGTTGGTTGCCACAGCAAACGAGTACGTGGTCGCACTGCCTAGTATGATCGAGTTAACTGGGTAGGGTATGCCACCTATTTCATTCAAGTTGCCTAAGTCGTAAAATATAAGGCCCCCCAAGCCAGTGACAACGAGATAGTCATTTGCATCATCCACCGTGATGGCCGCATTACCCCCAAGGCAAGGTATATTTCCATCTGCTGTCCCATCGGGTTTGAACAGCAGTATAGACCCGTAGCATCCCTGCGCGTTGAGCGTTTCGTCCCCTGAATAATTGTAGTAGACCTCCCCGACTGCAGCGCTCTGCACCGCCGCGTTCTGGCTGCCTCGGTAGAGGAACCAGAGCGTGTTGGACTGCGCTCCATCGGAACCAACAATCCAAAACTTGAAGGATTCCGGAACATTTTGGTTCCCAAGGAAGGCTTGCAGCAGTGGAATGGTTGTTGTTGGCTGTGTGAGAGTTCCAACAACATAGTCCTTACCGAGGTCTGTTGAATACAACGTATCCCCGGCCATGCAACTGCTGCACGTCAGACTATACCCTAGGAAGAAACCGTACTTGGAATAAATCTGATTCCAGGGGAATCCCGGCGGAGAAATCGCGATTGCGATCGTTCGCAGGACAGTGACCGACGCCGCGCCGGACTTTGTTGCATCCTGCGATGATGTCGCCGTTATAGTGACCGAAGTCGTGTTTGTCACTGTGAGGCCGGTCACCTCTGCGGTATCCCCGCCGGTTGGGACAACCGTCGCCGCAGCGGCGTTGGATGATTTCCAGGTGACCGCCGGGCTGAAGTTGCCCGTCCCTGCGACGGTCGCGGCGCATTGTGAATTGGCGCCGCTCTGGATTGAGGCCGGACTGCAAGCGACCATCACCGAAGTGATGGTGGACGCCGGATTGACTGTTACTGTGGGGCTCGTCCCCACAATTGACCCAGAGGTAGCGGTGAACGTTACCGTCCCTGCCGCAACTCCCGTGGCGAGGCCCGAACCCGAGATCGTGGCGATGCTCGTGCTGGACGAACTCCACGTTGCGGAACTCGTCAGATTCTGCGTTGAGCCATCCGAGTAGCTGCCCGTGGCCGTCATCTGGTCGGTCTGACCGACCGTGACGGACGAGGCCGCCGCCGTGACCGCGATTGAACTTAAGGTCGGCGGCGCCGGATTGACCGTTACCGTGGGACTCGTCCCTGTTATTGACCCGGAGGTAGCGGTGAACGTCACCGTCCCTGCCGCAACTCCCGTGGCGAGGCCCGAACCCGAGACCGTGGCGACGCTCGTGCTGGACGAATTCCACGTTGCGGAATTTGTCAGATTCTTGGTGCTGCCGTCGGAATAGTTTCCCGTCGCCGCCAACTGAATAGTCTGACCGACCGTGACGGACGACGCCGGCGATGTGACACTGATTGAACTCAAGGTGGGAGGCGGCGGCTGGGTCATCCCGCTGCCACCTCCGCCGCAGGATTCCTCAAAAAATGCGGCGGCGCATACCAATACAACAAGAATAACCCTTAGGGTCCTCATACCTCCTGCCTTTCCACCTCCCAGAATCGCAATACTGTGAACTCCGAAAGGGCCTCGGATGGAGGCTCAAGGAAGAGTTGTTAATCGAGGCTTTCAATCCGCAGACCTTTGATGTGTTCGAAATGCCTGCGGTTATTGGTGAGGAGGGTGAGGTCGTGCTGCCGGGCGGTCATGCCGATCATAAGATCGAAGTCGGCGACGCGCTTTCCCTCGGCGCGCAACCAGCCGCGCTCCTTGCCGAACAGCCGGGAGGTCTCTTCATCGATACCGATAAGGGTCACGTCTTGCAGAAAGTCTTGCAGGCCCCTTTCGTTCTTTTCGGGGTCCTGCGAATACAAGATGCCCTCATATACTTCAGCGAGCGAAATCATTGAAAACCCAAGGCCACGGGCTGCAAGCTCCTCCAGACGTTGCCGGGTTCGCTCCTGTCCGTTCAGATGGTTAATGGCCCAATCCGTATCCACCAGGTAGCGCGCGTTCATAGTTTCGGCTCCGGGCGGGTTGAGATCAAGCGATCCTCGTAGATATCGCGGATCAGCTTCTCGGCATCGATCGTTCCCTGCCAGCTTCCGAAGGAGCGCCGCAATCCCTCACCACTACGGCGTGCCGGGACTGCGATGACTGTCACGAGCACCTCCTTACCTTCGGGCAGGTCGAGTTTTTCGAGCGGTTCCAAAACGCCCCCTTTGACGCGGGCGCGTATCGTTTCACCCATTGCAATCCTCCTTTGCTCTCTTGGTCAAAGAGTTCCTTCTTAATTCTACCCTTTCACGTGCCAGAGTCTCAATACTGAGAACTCAGAAGGCGAGGAAGTGCGACGAGTCCAAATGAATTGACTCTCTCACACCAACTGATAGTATCAAACTAATGGCTACCGTCACTATTGAGAGAAAACCGAAATGTAAGCGCATCATAGTTGAAATCGATGCCGACAAGCTGGAGCGCTTAGCCGCCAGCCTGGGGCTGTTTAGTTCAAGCTTCCTAGACAGCATGTCGCGTTCTGAAGAAGAGATTGCGCTCGGCAAAACCAAGCGTCTCCGCAACCTGCGCGAACTGCGCCGCAGATGACCGAAATTTCTTACAAGGTTTATTTTGTAACCTGCGGCCACCATAACTGGATTTACCGTTACCTTCTAACCCGCTAACTTCTCAGCTTCCACATGATCAGTTCTTGGTCAGCTCGACTCTTCGATTCTGAGCGCGGCCGAGAGGAGTGTCGTTGCTGGCCACCGGGCGGGTGGCGCCATAGCCGACCGAACTCAGCCTTGAACCGTCAATGCCCGCAGCCGCCAGATAGGAGCTAACGGCGGCGGCGCGGTGCTCCGAAAGCCGCTGATTATATTCCGCACTGGCCGTGGAGTCGGTGTGCCCCTCGATGGTCAGTTTCCAGCCGGGCTCGGCTTTCAGTAGCGCTACGATTTTGTCCAACGTGGGCTTGGACTCTTCCTTGATGCGGTCGGAATCGGTATCGAAATTGATGCCGTACACCCGGCTGCGCCCCAACTTCTCGAGGTCCTCGGCGATCTGCTGTTCTGTGCCAACGCCTTTCCAATGAGGGCAGGAGCCGACCGTCGTGCTCACTTTCGGCCCGTCCCAGTGTCCGGCTCGGCTCTTTTCACTGCCTTCGTACCACCACAAGCCAAAAAGATTACGGCCGTCCGCCGAGAAGACCATAACTGCTGGGCCGCGCTTTCTTCCCTCGTCCTCCGTCCAAGTAATCTTCATGATGCGTCCTTCCAAGCCGCCGGTCAGCAAGCCGCCGTTGTACTCGTAGCAGCCGGTCACGGAGGTGCCCTGTTGTAGCAGGTGCATCTTATTGTAACTGGTCTCGTAGG
The DNA here is from genome assembly GCA_049698675.1 of Terriglobia bacterium. Taxonomy (GTDB): domain Bacteria; phylum Acidobacteriota; class Terriglobia; order UBA7540; family UBA7540; genus CAVROP01. The sequence goes on along the minus strand of JBAVYG010000210.1, from coordinate 630 downwards.
TGCCGCTGACGTCGGGGAATGGGGTGTGGGTGAGCTGGACACCGTAGCCGCGGAAATCCATGATCTCGGTGTAGTCGGGTGAACCGTGGTTGTTTTTTGCCGTGAGGCGCACCCAACGGCCCGGCACTTCGGCCGACACCGGGAACTGCTGGCGGTCGGCCCGCGCTTCGAGCGACACGCCGGCGATCTTCAGAAACCCGCTCGATGGCCCGCTGTCGGAGACTTCCACATCAACGTCCTTGGCAGCACGCTGGTCTTCTTCGACCTGGGCGGTGTCGAACTCAAGGCGCTTCAAGATAGTCCGTTCCGGCAACTCAATCACCGTGACTTGGTTGCTGGTCACGCCTTTGGGGGCCGCCCACCCGGTGGACGGGTTTTCGTCCAACAAGTTAATGGCCTCCCACCCCCCACCGTACTCCTGCGGCTTTTGCACAATCAATGCCCCTGCGGAGAAGGAAACAAGGCTGGGCTCAACACCTGAATTTGGGGGCACGGTGGCCGGAGTCACCCCACTCGCCGCGCCGCCCCCCGGCGCTGTGGTGGCGGTTTGCTGCTGCGGCGGGCTGGGCGCTGCCGCTTCTTTCTTCTTACATCCCCAAAAGAAGGTCAAGGAAAGCATCAACATCAATG
>JBAVYG010000209.1:0-5388 GCA_049698675.1 Terriglobia bacterium | reverse complement strand
TTACGATGGCGTCCATTTCTTTGAGACTCGGAAAATCCGCGGTGGCATGAAAGCGCTTTCTCCGGATCTGCTCCGCGATCGCAGGGCCTGGGATGTGGCGAATGTAGCTCCCGCCCTTTTCGAGCATGTCCACTTTTGCCTGGTCGATATCGAAGCCCGTGGTTGGAAAGCCGTTGCGAGCAAACAGTAGCCCCAGAGGCAGGCCGACGTATCCTAATCCGATGACGCCGATCTGCGCGGTCTTGCTTGGCAGTTTTGAACGGAAGGTTGTTGATGCCTCGAAGGTGGCAGGCCGCGGTTCATTTATTGTCATAGATTCACGTATCGGTTTATGGGCATTTGACTCACTTCCTATTTATTATAACATCCTGCAGGGCAATTCATTCCGGCTACTTGTTAGACCGCCACATATGGGGTTACCTGAGCAACAACATGACCGGAGTGCGCCTGAAGAGGCAGTCCTTTGTAAGGGATGGGAGTCGGCGGCGAGGGGCGGGTCGGATGCAGATCCGCCGGCTCGATGCGCGGTCGGGCACAATCGGTTTGGGGGCCGGGGACTCCCCAGGCGGGGGTAACCGTATGATAAACAGAATGTGCCGATTGGAGTAACCCCATCATTTTTCACTTGCAACCATTTTAAGCAATCTCCTAATCTGGATTGTACCCGAATGTTGCAGAAGGCGTGCCCAGTGGTCATGGTCTGGCGAATTTCCTGCCTCAGAATAATTTATCTGGAATTCAACCTTGGAAGTCAATGGTTCATGGTGGGAAGTGCATCGTGAGCAGGGCAGGTATGTGGGCTGGTGAAGCCGTGGAACACAGGGTGTCGGACGACGACAACAACAAGGAGACCTCGGCGAGTTCCCAAAGACCTTTGCCAAGGGCTGGAGAGGTTCGGAATGAAGAAGCCCTTATGGCCATCGACTTCGAAGGAAGCTCGGAGTATCTGCTGGAACTGATTGTTGACAACTTGAGGCAGCTTGGCCCAGCCGCCCAAGGGGCCTTCTTGCAGACACTCCTGAAGGGTCTTACCAGCGTGGACGTAACCGAGGAGGAGAGCATCGTCCATTGGGAAAAGATCTTAGCCCACCGAAACAAGTTAACGGAAAAACTCGGCCGCCCATCCTCGCTGAGGACAGCGGCGGTGGACTACTTTGGCGAATTACACCTTCTGCGGAAACCCATTCTGTTGGACCCCGAAGAGCTTGAGAAGTTGCGCCACAACGCCGCCACGGACCCGCTTACTGGCCTCAAGAACCGCCGCATGTTTGAAGAATACCTGGGTCGGGAGATCAATCGCTCCAGCCGTTACGGGACCTCGTTCGCATTGCTCCTGTTGGACCTTCGCAGGTTCAAGATTGCGAACGACACTTACGGACATGCCACGGGAGACGAGATTCTGCGCAGCGTGGCTCGTGCCAGCGTTGAAACCATCCGCGGCTCTGACATTTCGTGCAGGATTGGCGGCGATGAGTTTGCCATCCTTCTTCCTCAAGCCGAGAGGCCCAGTGCCGAGACGTTGGCAGAACGAATCGCGAGGAAGTTCGAAACCTATGCCAAGCCCCTTGCTCCCAGCACACCGGTTGGAATGGATTATGGGATTGCCATTTTTCCTGAGGATGCTGAGGACGCAACACACTTGTTCCAATTTGCGGACAAGAACCTTTACGAAAGCAAACAAAGGGCAGCTCGTCTTCCAGAGGAGCCCGTCGTCACAGTTCGGGCTTCTGCATCCGAAGTCGAAGGACGGGTGCGGGAATCTGAGGCTGCGACCGACCGCGGCGACCAGCGTAGCCCAGCCCAGTCCGCTTCTTCTCCAGGCGTGGGCCTGGCAGGAGAAAGAATCCGACCTTCAGATTACGCCCATGACCGTCGCAAGTATGAACGCATTCCGCTCCAAGGAGCGCGCGGGTTGGGCGTAGTTCGTCTTGGGGAGATGAGCAAGATCGTAAGGCTTCTGGACCTAAGCTTTGGGGGCGTTTGCTTGCTGATGGACGATTATGACCTGCCGGACAGTTTTCCAGCTCGACTGGCTGTTCCATTCCTGCCCGACGCTGAACTAACCTTGCATCGAATTTACTGCCGTCAACTTCCGCATGGGAAAAGGCGTGTGGGCTGCTCGTTCACACCCCAATCCCAGCCGGCGCAGGCGTAGCGCCCGGCGTCCGGGAGCCTGTCACCTGTTGTAGGCGCCAAGACTCACCATTTGACCTCAGGAACTGTTAGGCGCAGGGGAGTTGACGGACTCACGGAGGTGTCGTTGTCTATTTGGCAAGCCTGGGAATCTGAAGGTGAAATAGGTATCGTTTGCAGGTCGGGTTACGGCTTCACACTCTTGCGGAACCAATCCACCGTGCGTTCAAGGCCCTCTTTGAAACTCACTCTTGGTTCGAACCTCAAAAAGCGCCGGGCCTTTTCAATCTCAGCTTGAGAATGGCGTACATCTCCCAGCCGCGCGTTTGAGTACTCGGGTTCGAGCGGGTGTCCCACGATTTCGGAAAGAGAGGAGAGGAGGTCGTTGAGAGTGTGTCGCTCGCCTGTGCCGACGTTGAAGACCATGCCACCCACGCCATCCGCTGTGCAAGCGAGCATGTTGGCCTCCACCACGTTATCCACATAAGTAAAGTCGCGCGACTGTTCTCCATCACCGTAGACGATGGGACGAATGCCCCGAAGCGCCGCTTCGACAAAGCGCGAAATAACTGCCGAGTACGGGGAGTAGGGATCCTGACGTGGGCCGAAGACGTTGAAGTAACGAAGGGAAACAGCCGGGAAGCCGTAAATTCGATGGAAGACGACGCAGTACTTCTCGCCCGCGAGTTTCGTAAGAGCGTAAGGGGAGAGGGGATTCTCGGCCATGGTTTCTACCTTCGGTAACGTCTCCGTGTCACCATATACGGAGGAGGAACTGGCAAATACGAACCGCCTCACTTGGGCGTCCCGCGCCGCCACCAGCATGTTCAGGGTGGCAGTGACATTCGCATTATGGCTTCTGATCGGGTCTTCCACGGAGCGCTGGACCGAAGGAATGGCGGCTTGATGGAGCACGTATTCCACTCCCTGCACGCAGGCCTTGCAAACCGCCAGCTCCGCCAGGTCACCTTCAACCAGTTCGATGCGGTCGAGACAATGGTCGAGATTTCGTCTAAACCCGGTACTGAAATTATCCACCACTCGAACTGAGTGACCCAGCTCGATCAGTCGATTGACCAACGCCGACCCGATGAACCCGGCGCCCCCGGTCACAAGAAAACTCGCCATGCTACCTCCGTTGCCAGGATTCTTGGCAGAATGCCTTCCCATGCGACAACGCACATAGGCTACCACAGCTCGGGCCTCGTGTCAAGAGGAAACCCAGGAGGACTTTTCCCATTTCTTTGTCCGCGCCAGGCGAGGAAGAGTTGCAGAGGCCAGGAGTCGGGCGGCGGGGCGGTAGTGGTGGGACGACCTTGGACTAAAAACCCCTTCTGCTTTGGAGTGCCTCCCCCTCCACTTTGCAATAAAAATATTTCCCGCCGTTTGTGTGAGTTAGCCGAATTTAGGGGCAAAAATGGGGAAAGTCCTGCTTCCGATGTGTCCCCCAGAGCATTTCCATTTATTATGTAGCGTACCGGGCACTAAAAAAGAAGCCTTTGCAGTCTGCGGCGGAAATGGACTGGAAAGCCTGTTTCGCTGCACGCAGCAGTTGTTCGTCGCTCCGGGGAGCGTGGCCGCGCAGGATTTGTTTGATCTTGCTCCACATGGGCTCGATGGGATTGAAGTCCGGCGAGTAGGGCGGCAGATACAGCAGCCGGGCACCGGCGGTTTCAAGAGCTTCCCGGACTCCCCGGATTTTGTGCGTGGCCAGATTGTCCAGAATCACCACCTCGCCAGGGCGCAGGGCGGGCGCCAGCCCCTGCCTCACCCAAGCCAAAAACATTTCGCCGTTCATGGGGCCTTCAAAAAGCCAAGGAGCGCAGGGACCCTCCAGACGAATGCCGGAGATCAACGTGCTCGTCTGATAGTGTCCGTGCGGGATGCGCGCCAAAAGTCTTTGCCCACCCCGCGCGCGGCCCCGCAGGCGCGTCATCTTGGTGTTGGCTCCGCTTTCGTCCACAAACAGCAGATGGGCCGTGGGCTGGGCCGACAACTCCTCATGCCAGCGCGCCCTTTTTTCGGCGACGTCGGCACGTTCTTGTTCGGCGGCGGCTAGAGTTTTTTTTTAAACTTCCAACCCAGCCGCCGCAGCCAGAGATCGACCGTGGAGGTGCGGAAAGGGCGATCCAGGCCCGCGCCCAACTCGGCCAGCGTGGCGTCGGGCTGTTGGGATAGAAGTTGGTGCAGACGTTGCTTTCGCTCTTCGCTCAGCAGCGTCTTGCGTCCACATAAATACGTCCAGGGTTCCAGCGTGCGGCGCTCGCGAAACTGCTGGCGCACGCGCCGTACCGCCGCGATGCAGAAGCCAGAAAACTGCGCGATCTCCCGCGTGCTGCGGCCGCGTTCGTAGAGTTCCAAAATGCGCTTGCGGATCGGAATCGGTATGGCTCGCATGAGCACACTCTGCCATAAATGTCCGCTCTCCGCAAGCTACATAATTTATGGAAGTGCTCTAGACGCGCCGGAAGGCCGGGTAGGCGGGCGACATCATTTACCCCATGGCGTGAGAAGTTCTCTCGAAAATCGATTCGAGCGGTCCGCCGCGGGCAGCTCTCTGAAAAGACGACTCTTAAGGTGACTACTCGGAGCAGAATCGTCCATTTTCGTCTCAGTTGCGAGCCTCAGTTCATGATCGGCTGTGAAAGAATTCTGGAAGAGCTTTCTCACCACAGAGACACAGAGGCACAGAGAACGGAAAAGAAAGGGGCTTTTCTTTGTGTCTTTGTGTCTTTGTGCCTATGTGGTGAGAGTGCTTGATTGTTTCAGACCTTCTGAGCCATGGGGCCGAATCCCCGGCAACCGCGTTTCAGCCCGCCTGCGCTCGCCGCCGGCGTCGCGTGTTGCGTCCGCTACCGACCGCCTGTCAAGCGATCGCTTCCCCTGGAATCCGAATCAGAAACGGAGGAATCACCCACAATCAATACACGCGCTGGCTTCATTCCTGTCTTAACCCCATATGCCCGGCCAGGGAAGGACCGCGCCCCCTCGTCCGGTGGAGACTCGCATTTCAAGTGACTGGATGATGTTTGGCAATTCCACTTCCAGAGTCTTCGCCCACTTGGTTCTCTCCTCATCGGTTAGACTGGGAGCGCAGCTATCGAGCAGGTGCTTGTACTTGTTCTGATCACCCAGCGTGATCCGGGGAGGCTCTGCTCCAACTCTCACCCCGTGCATCTGGCAAACAAGATCCGCTGCCCGGACGATCTCCACCAAAGCTACGTTTTGCCGTGCTTCCTGAGGTCGGTGGTGGTG
>JBAVYG010000208.1:0-2061 GCA_049698675.1 Terriglobia bacterium | reverse complement strand
GGTGAAGGCTTGGCGGGGTAAACCCGCCGCTACATCGGGCGCCGGGTTGAAACACGGCGCCACGGCCCGGCGGTCATAGACCGCCGCTACAGAGCCCAGCCCTTCACCGACCCATTCCATCAAGTCTTCGATTTTGAGCTCGGGGCGTTTCAGGAGCTGCGCGCCGGTGAGCGGCGAGGGGGCGGTGAATTGTCCGCCGGCCATGAGCCCGAGCTGCGCGTAAATCTCGCGCCCCAGGCGCGAATCGGGGTCGAGGCGGGTATCGAGCAGGAACTTGGTGGCGGCGGAGATTCGCGCCTGCTTTTCCAGAAATGCTCCGTAATCCTTTTGCCGGATGGTCCCCACCTGGTAGCCGAGTGGCGTCAGGCGCTCGTCGGCGTTGTCGATGCGCAGGTGCAGGCGGAATTCCGCGCGCGAGGTGAACATGCGGTAGGGCTCATCCACGCCCTTGCTCACCAGGTCGTCAATCAGAATGCCCGTGTACCCTTGCGTGCGCTCGATCATCACGGGGTCTTTGCCCTGCACGCGCAGCCCGGCGTTGATTCCCGCCATGATCCCCTGGCACCCAGCCTCCTCATAGCCCGTCGTGCCGTTGATCTGGCCCGCCAGGAAGAGGTTGCGGAGCTTCTTGCTCTCGAGCCACGGGTAAAGCTCCGTGGGCTGCACCATGTCGTATTCGATGGCGTAGCCAGGGCGGATCATCTCTGCATTCTCGAGCCCTGGGATGGACTTCACCATGGCCACCTGGACATCAATGGGCATCGAGGTGGACATGCCATTGACGTAAATCTCGTTCGTATCCATTCCCTCGGGCTCGAGAAAAAGCTGGTGCTGCGGCTTGTCCGGGAACTTGACGATTTTATCTTCGATGGAAGGACAGTAGCGCGGGCCGATACCCTTGATTTGGCCGGAATAGAGGGGCGCGCGGTGGACGTTCTCGCGGATGATGCGGTGCGTCTCGGCGTTGGTGTAACCGATCCAGCAGACGGTCTGCGGTTGCGTGATGGCCTTGGTGCGGAAGCTGAAGGGCGTGGGAATGGGGTCGCCCGCCTGCACCTGGAACCTGGAAAAGTCGATGGTGCGCGCGTCGAGACGCGGAGGCGTGCCGGTCTTGAGGCGGCCGATTTCGAAGCCCAACCGGCGCAGTGCCTCTCCCAGCATGACGGAGGGAGCCTCGCCCGAACGCCCGGCAGGATACTTGTTCTCTCCGCAGTGGATGAGGCCGTTCAGGAAGGTGCCCGTGGTGACGACCACGGCGCCGGCTTCCACCCTGCGCCCGTCCAGCAGCCGGATGCCACGTACCCGTGGCGCCGGCCTCTGGCCGGCATTGCCGTCGGGCAGGCGCCGGTGGGGGAGCTCTTCGGGCTCCCGAGGGAGGGCCGAGCCCTCCCCTACCAAGACCAAATCCACGACCTCAGCCTGCTTGATGCGCAGGTTCGGCTCGGACTCGAGCACCTGGCGCATCTTGGCGCGGTATTGCTTCTTGTCAGCCTGCGCGCGCGGCGACCAGACGGCCGGCCCCCGGCTGGTGTTGAGCAAACGGAACTGGATGCCGACGGCGTCAATCACCTCGCCCATGACCCCGCCCAGCGCGTCGATCTCACGCACCAAGTGGCCCTTGGCAATTCCCCCCACGGCAGGATTGCAGGACATCTGCGCGATCAAGTCAAGGTTGATGGTGTAGAGAGCGGTCTTCAGGCCCATGCGCGCCGCCGCCATCGCGGCTTCGCACCCCGCGTGCCCCGCGCCCACAACCACCACGTCATATTTCTCTGTAAAGCCCGAGAACATAAGTTAGAACCCTGCCCGCAAGGCAAGAAACCATTCTAGTGTAGCGCGTCTAACGCTTCTTTACATTTGGCGACCCCGGTCGAATGTCCCACCGCGAAGCTCCTGTACAGGCTGCGGAAAAACCGTTCCAGGCTGTCATTCCGAGCGGAGCGAGGAATCTCGCTCTTAGTGTTTTCAAGACAATGCGAGATTCCTCGTCGCCTGCGGCTCCTCGGAATGACACGCCAAACGAGTTTTTCCGCAGCCTGTGTAGCCCCCCTGGTACTCGCC
>JBAVYG010000207.1:0-3429 GCA_049698675.1 Terriglobia bacterium | reverse complement strand
GAGGGGTCGACGACAACCACCCCCTGCCCCTCCTTACTAAGGAGGGGAGCAAGACAAGATGAAAAGGCACTTCAGATTATTCCTACTGTACTTCGCCCAGTATGCCAAGGTGCGGCTGGCATACAAGGCGGATTTCTTCATCGCCTTCTTCTCCTCCATGGCCGCTACGGTTCTGGGATTCGGTTTTGTGTGGGTGCTCTTCTCCAAGATTCCCAAACTGCAGGACTGGTCGTTTTACGAAATCTTATTCCTCTACGGCTTCTCACTGATTCCTCTTGGAATGTTCAACGTCATCAGTTGGAACCTTTACGAGTTCGGGGACCTTTACATTATCCAGGGCAGGTTTGACCGCGTCCTGCTGCGGCCTGCGTATACGCTCTTTCAGGTCATCTTCGAAAAGTTCCGGCTGGAATCGTTGCAGGAAGTTGTGACAGGAACGCTGGTGGTCGCCCTCTGCGTCAGACGTTTGCACCTGGCCTGGAAAGTGGCGGATTCTTTCTGGTTTTTGTTGATGGTTATCTGTGGGGCGGTGATTTATCTCGCCGTGTTTCTCATCCTCACGTCTGTATCTTTCTGGTTCGAGGACCGTGTGGGCATCGTGCCGCCGGTCTTCAACATGCTCACCTTCGGTCGCTATCCTCTGACCATTTACAACGTCTTCCTCCAGTTCCTTCTGAGCTGGATCATCCCCTTCGCCTTTGCCTCTTTCTACCCCACAACACATTTCCTTGGTCGGCGAGTGTTCGCTCCTTACTTTTATCTCGTGCCGGCGGTGGCCGTGGGTTTCTTCCTGCTCTCCATCTTTGTCTGGAACAAGGGCGTGGAGAACTACAGCAGCACGGGATCGTGATTTTCATTGGCGATTGGTGATTGGCGATTGAACCCGCAACCGCAATTTGAATTGAAGCGACCAGCCGAATTACTGTCATGCTGAGCGCAGCGTGTCATCCCGAGCGGAGCGAGGAATCTCGCTCGGATCTGTGGACGAAGGACTCAGAGCGAGATTCCTCGCTTCGCTCGGAATGACACGAGGTACTTCTGCCGGCTACAGGGACAGCGCCTCGTTGTAGACCTTGAGGGTTGCCTCTGCGGCTCGCCGCCAGGAGAATTCCTGGGCCCGCTCCAATCCTTGCTGGATCATCCTCCGGCGCAGCTCAGGGTCCTCGACCGCGCGCAGGACTTTATCCGCAATGTCCTGAGGGTCGTGGGGATCGACATAGAGGGCAGCTTCCCCGCCTACTTCAGGAAGCGAAGCCGTTCGGGAGGCTACCACCGGCAAGCCGTTCGCCATGGCCTCCAGGACGGGAATCCCAAAGCCCTCTTCCAGTGACGGGAAAAGCAGCACGCTTGCCGACTGATACAGAGACTGCAATTCCTCCAGGGCCACATACCCCCGCACTTGCACTCGCGGTCCAAGCCCCTGGCGGCGTATGTAATCGTGGATGGTTCCGCTGCCGTAACCGTCTCCACCCACCAGAATCAGCCGATAGCGGGCCGGCAGTTTCTCGAGAGCCCGCAGTGCGTTCAGCGTATTCTTGCGGGTCTGAAGGACCCCCACGCTCAGAATCATTTCGTTGCTTTCTCCCACCAGCCTCGCCCGAGCCAACAGACGCTCGCCTGGAGACAAAGTCAACGAAGGCGGATCGACCCCTAAAGGGATGATTCGAAGCTTGTTTTCGGAGACCGAAGTGTGCGCAAGCAATTGCTCGGCCGTATAACGCGACGAGGTGATAACGCGTGTGGCACGCTCCACGGCCTCGAAAAGCAAGGCGGAGAATTTGCGCCGAAAGTCTGCGCTCGCGTACTCCTGACCGGTAATAGGAAAAATATCAAACACGGTGACGATCTCCCTCCTGAAACGAAACGCTGGAGGGCGCTGCGCCAAGCTATGGAACAATTCCGCCTGCCAGGGCAACCAGAAAGTTAAAGGCTCTTGAAACAGCCTCACGGAGAAATGCGATTTTTGAGAACCAGCCTTTGGGGCAGGACGCAAGAACTCCCGGCGCCGGGCAAACCGCGACAGGCGATAGCAGAGCAAAAACCGGTGCGGAGTCTCGAGCCCGGCGAGGGCTTCGATCAGCTTACGGGAATATACTGCGATGCCCGACGGTTTGGGCTCGACAGTGTAGGTAGCATCCAGTCCGATAGTCGCCATCAGTGAGCAACCAGACTATTGCTTACAGTAACCTTGCTCCCACAAGGAACGGATGTTCGGCTGTTGGCGGGCGGCTGTCAACTATGAATTTCCAGTGGGTCAGCAGGAAGGTGGTGAGTCCGCCACATCTTCCAACCCGTATTCTTTCAATTTTCTGTAGATGGTTGTCTTTCCAATGCCAAGTAATTTCGCGGCGCGGAGTCGGTCGCCTTTGGTCGCCTCGAGCGCCTGAAGTATGGCTCGCTGCTCGAGCGCGTGGAGAGTCGCGAGCGTCTGTGGGTCGTGGCGCGGCTCGCCCACCAAATAGAGGAGGTTCGAGGGCAGATCCACCACTCGGATTTCAGGCGCACTCCCCAGCGCCAAGGCGCGTAGGATGCAGTTCTCCAGTTCCCTGACGTTGCCCGGCCAATCGTAGCTCATCAGGCGCGCCAAGGCCTCGTCCGAAACACCCGTGATGCCGCCCAGGTCAGCTTTATGCTTCGCAAGAAAGAATCGGACCAAACCGGGAATGTCCTCTCGGCGCTCGCGGAGTGGCGGCAACTTGATGGAAACAACATTGAGCCGGAAATACAGCTCTTTTCGGAAAGTGCCGCGCTTGATGGCGACCTCAAGGTCCTGGTTCGTGGCGGCGACGATTCGCGCTTTCACTGGTATCCGCTCGTTGCTGCCCAGGGGCTTGATTTCACGCTCTTGGAGAGCTCGCAAGAGTTTCGATTGAAGCTCGACAGGAAGCTCCACAATTTCATCCAGAAACACAGTCCCTTCGCCGGCGGCTGCCAGCAAGCCCTGACGGTCGTGAGTCGCCCCAGTAAAAGCCCCGCGAACGTGGCCGAAAATCTCGCTCTCAATCAAGGTCGGCGTCAGCGCGCCACAGTCTATCGGTACGAACGACTGGTCGCCCCATGGGCCTTTCGCGTGAATCGCGCGCGCCACCAGTTCTTTTCCCGTCCCGCTTTCCCCGAGGATCAGCACGGAGTCCCGCGTCACAGCGACTTTGGCGATGAGGTGGTAAGCCTTCTGCATTCCTGCTGAGGCGCCACTCAAACCCGCGTAGTGGCCTTGATATTCATCGGAGTAAACACGCGATGCTGGCTGTGGAATTCCCATTGGCTCCCTGCTCGCGACTTCCGGGGTCTGATCCTCAGTAGTAACTGGCTAATATACACATGTAGGCGCGAACAGTCAAAAGGGAATGAGTGCAAGAGGCAGGGCGCCGTTCAGTCACCTGGCTGTCCTCGTCACAAAACCTTGCAGTAGAATCCTCAGCGCCACCC
>JBAVYG010000206.1:0-6532 GCA_049698675.1 Terriglobia bacterium | reverse complement strand
CGGCTAACCTCCGTCGCCCTACGGGCTCCTCCGGTTAGCCGCCAAAAAACGAAAAGCGGAACTTTCTACTTTGCTCAGATTAGGAACTTTCTACTTTGCCTTGACATCGTCGGTTGCTCGGCCAGCGGCCGCGAATTTGAAGGAAAAGCCTCCCTCACGCTATACTGTGACCCAGTTCCGAAGAACACTATGAACCACCAAGACACGAAGACACCAAGAGAGCCCATCCCCAAGGAAACCGACGAGGTTGCTTCAAAGATCGTTGATGCTGCATTTGCCGTGCACAAGGCCCTCGGCCCGGGCCTGCTGGAGAGTGTCTATGAGGTCTGCCTGTTGCACGAACTCAACAGGCGAGGGCTGAAGGTGGAAGGTAGGGGCGAGGCGCCGCCTCGCCCCTACGCGGCGTGTACGATAACCTCCGCCTGGACGCCGGACTTCGGCTGGACCTTGTGGTGGAAAAGAGGGTGGTTGTAGAACTCAAGGCTGTCGAAGTGCTGCTGCCCGTTCACAAAGCGCAACTGCTGACCTACCTCAAACTCTCCGGTTATCGGCTCGGTTTACTAGTGAACTTTAATAGCGCACTCATAAAGCAAGGGATACAGCGAATTGCCCTTTGATTGCTTGGTGCCTTGGTGTCTTGGTGGTGAAAGCTCTCATTTGACTCCACTGCGATGCTCGGCTAACCTGAAATCGTGAGAAGGGTATATCTGGACAACAACGCGACGACGCCGCTGGCGCCGGAAGTGTTTGAGGCGATGAAGCCTTACCTGCTCGAGGACTTCGGCAACGCCTCCTCGATCCATTGGTTCGGCCAGCGGGCAAAGAACGCGGTAGAGAAAGCTCGCCAGCAGGTTGCCAAGCTGCTCAATGCCCGGCCCAGCGAGGTGATCTTCACGAGCGGGGGCACAGAATCGGATAACGCTTCGATCTTTGGGATTGTCCAGGCAGCGCGCGTGGCGGCCCCACACATCATCACCACTGGCATCGAACACCACGCCGTGCTTAACACGGCGCAGGCCCTTGAAAAACGTGGCGTCAGTGTGACCTATGTGGGCGTGAGCGCAAGCGGGGTGGTTGATCCGGAGGACGTGAAGCGCGCCATTCGTCCTGAGACCGTGCTGATTTCCATCATGCATGCCAACAACGAAATCGGCACGATCCAACCTCTCGAGGAAATCGGGGGCATCGCCCGCGAGCACGATGTCTACTTCCATACCGATGCGGTTCAGTCGGTGGGCAAGATTCCCGTGGACGTCGAGAAGCTCGGCGTGGACCTGCTTTCACTTTCCGCGCACAAGTTCCACGGGCCGAAAGGCGTGGGCGCAACGTATATCCGCAGAGGCACAATCCTGAAGCCACTGCTCTACGGAGGCCATCACGAACGCGACCGCCGTCCGGGCACCGAAAACGTGCCGGGGATCGTCGGGCTGGGAATGGCGGCGGAACTCGCCCTGGCTCAATTCGAGGAGGCCGTGCAGCGGGTGGCGGGCCTGCGCGATCGATTGGAGCGCGGAATCCTGGAACGGGTTCCTCAAGTCAGCGTGAACGGAGACCCAGGGCGGCGCCTCCCCACCACCAGCAACCTCTGTTTCGATTATGTCGAGGGCGAAGGCTTCGTCATTGCCATGGACCTGAGGGGCATCGCCTGCTCGACGGGGGCGGCGTGTTCGTCCGGTTCGGTCGAGCCTTCGCACGTCCTCTCCGCCATCGGCCTTACGCCGGAGCAGGCGAGATCGAGCATCCGCTTGAGCCTGGGCCGTTACAACACCGCCGAAGATGTCGATGCTACGCTCGAAACCCTCCCCGCCGTGGTCGAACGACTCCGTTCCGTGTCGCCACGCTGGGGGCTAGGAACTCGAGCAATAGGGAATAGGGAATAGGGAATAGGGAACAGAGAGGGCTAGGGGGACGAGTTTCCAGTTTCGATTTTCGAGTTTCGAACTTCGAGTTTCCAGTTTTCAATTTCCATTTTCAACTTTCTATTTTCCAATTTCTATTTTCCAATTTCTATTTTCGAGTTTCGAGTTTCGAGTTTCGAATTTCGATTTTCCGGTCATGACAATTGCTGTAGCGATGAGCGGAGGCGTGGACAGTTCCACTGCGGCCGCCTTGCTCGTCGAAAACAATTCGGATTCCAAGCCCCGCGCAGGGTCCGCTCGCGACGCCTCGGTGATTGGGCTGACGATGCAGTTGTGGAACCAGCGCCGTTTGCCGCGCTTGCAGGCCCCGGGGGACAGCATCAACGCGCCAAGCCACGCCAGCGGCCGCTGCTGTTCACTTGATGATGTTTACGATGCCCGAGCCGTGGCGAGTTTCCTGGGTATCCCCTACTACGTGATTAACCTCGAACAGGAGTTCGAGGCGACGGTGGTCCGGCCATTTGTGGCGCGCTACCTGGCAGGGGAAACACCCATTCCATGTAGCCTCTGCAACACGGAAATCAAATTCGAGCGCTTTATCGCCCTCGCTCGCCAGATCGGCGCCGAGCGCATCGCCACGGGCCATTACGCTCGCATCCGGCGCGATGAAAGGACGGGGCGTTCTCAACTTCTTCGCGGCGTGGATCGAAGCAAGGACCAAGCCTACTTCCTCTTTGGCCTCACGCAAGAGCAAATGGCGCGCGCCATTTTCCCGCTGGGAGAACTGAGCAAGGAGCAGGTACGCTCCATTGCCCGCGCGAAGCAGCTCCCCGTGGCCGAGAAACCTGAAAGCCAGGAGATCTGCTTCGTCCCCTCGGGCAGTTACCGCGACTTTATCGAAGCCTATTTGGAGGAGCAGGGCAAGAAGCCGGAGGCGCAGCCGGGTGAGGTCGTCTCAACTGAAGGGCGGGTGCTGGCGGACCACCAGGGCATTCATAACTTCACCGTGGGCCAAAGGAAAGGCCTGGGAGTGGCCGTGGGCTCGCCACTCTATGTCATCAAGCTCGAGCCTGAGAAGAACCGCGTCATTGTGGGGCCTGAGCAGGAGTTATTCCACCGGAAGTTCGTGGTTCGTGACCTCAATTGGATTCGCCCGATCCGGGATGGCGACGCGGTCGAAGCCCACGTCAAGATTCGCCATAATCACCCGGGCGCACCTGCCCTAGTCGAATCGCATGGGGCGAGCGAAGCCTTCGTCACCTTCCACCATCCTCAGCGTGCCATCACTCCCGGGCAGGCAGCAGTTTTCTACGACGGCGACGAGGTCGTGGGTGGCGGCTGGATTGCTCGCGTCGTCGGTTAAACTCTATCCGACCACGTAGGGCCGAACGGTGTTCGGCCCTGCGCCGAGTACGTCTCACCCCTACGAAGGCCGAACGCCGTTCGGCCCTACGACATCTCCGGCCAGCAATGACATGCGCTTCAAGAACCTCCACGTCACGGGGGCCAGGCGGCGCGCTTTCCGGTCTCGGAACAGGTCCTCTTTCAAGCGTTGGAGGTCACGGGGCAAGTCGACGTCAGCACAGGCCTCCAGAACTGAACATGAGTGGCCCTGTCGTAACAGGTTCAGAAGTGTATCGCTGAATGCAAAGGCGGTGCTCCAACGAACCCTGCGGAAGATGCTCCGTAATCTCCCGGGATCTGCAGGCTGTCGAAGGGCAATCAGATAATACCCGCCATCGGGGCAGGGGCCCAGCACCGACTCGCATGCGCGCAACTCCCGAAGAGCCTGGCGCAGAATGCGCGCCGGAAACAAAGGAGAGTCAGTGCCAATAACCACACAGCTTGGATGGAAACGAAGGAGTCTGCGAAAGGCATTCTCCAAGCGTTCACCCAAGTCTCTTCCTTGTTGGCGAATAACGGTGAATTCGCTGATGCCGGCCCCGGCCAAAGGCTGCTCGCGGGGAATGGCTTCAGCGTGGCTGCGCCCAAATGTGATTGGACTTGCCGCCAAGAACAAATAGGGCTGGACCCATCGTCTGATCCCGGCAACTTTGCGGAGTGTATCTGAAATCAATGCAGCTTGAAAACGCGCGGCGCCTTGCGCGCCCAGCCGGGGGATCAAGCGAGTCTTGGCATGCCCGGCAACCGGGGCGCGCGCAAAAACGGCCATTGCCGGAATCGGCGTGCTTCGCAATCGCGATGCTGAGTTAAATGAAAAGTTGCTCGTCCTGCGCTGCCTCGCTGACGCTGGTCGTCCGCCGGCGCGAGAACAGGAACTCCAAGCTAGCCCGCATCCCCTTGATGACGGCCGAAACTTCCTGAATGGGCGCAAGGACTCCGCGCTGCACGGCGTCCGAGGTGGTCTCAACCTTTTGAACGAGGTCGGAAACCATCTGGTCCACACGAATGATCTGCGAGCGTGATTTATCCACGAGTTCGGCTACCAGCGTATCCACATCGGTAGTCCGTTCGCGGAGCATCTTGCTGATATCGGCCAGGTTCGAGGTAATTGTCCGCAAAGGCTCGCGGGCGTCGCTCACAATTTCCGTGACCGACTGGGCCAGCGGATCCAACCGTTGCTTGACGTCAGCGCGGACAGCTTCGATTTGGCCGGGAATTTTCCGCATTGTTAGCCAGATCCCGATCATCGCCCCGGCTTGCATCAGGACCGCCAGGGCCACGAGGATTAGCGCGATGGTCAGCCCTGCGTTTTGCTCCATGGTTCGCTCCCCAGTCCTTTTGCGACCCAGCCGCTTACTTCGCCTTGGCTTTTTCTTCCTGGTATGCTTGCTTGCCCGCTTCCAGCGCTGCTGAGAGCAGTTCCTTCTGCTTGGTCACAAGATCCTTGCCTTTATCGACGGCCCCTTCTGCCTGGCGACGCAAGTCTTCCGTCTTGGCCTTTACGTAATCTCGGCCCTCTTCAGCCTTCCCCGCAATGTACTCCCGAGTCTCCTTCCCCGACCGGGGAGCAAACAGCAGGGCTAGAATCGCTCCCATGCCTAAACCCGCAAGAAAGAACCCAAGATTCGATCCGCCATTGCCCTCTTCGCTCATAAGCTACCTCCGCCTCACACTCTCGAAAGCGTGCTTCGCGCGGCTTCTTTGCCGGTCTCGAGTGCCTCGGCAAGCCGCTCCTTTTGCTTGCTTACTAGTCCCTTGCCCTTTTCCACCAACTCGTCAGCCTGCCCCCTGAATTCTTTCCCCCTTGAAACTACGTAATCCTTGCCTTCGCCGGCTTTCTTGGCAATGAGCTTCCGCGTTTGCTCCCCGGTCTTGGGCGCAAAAAGCAGGACCACCACGGCACCCATGCTGGCGCCAGCAAGAAAATAACCAACCTTCGTAGCTACGCTACACTTGGCCATAAGCTACCTCCGCCTTTCAACGCTAAATATACCACAGAGACTCACCTTAAGCAAGGGAAAAATTCCGCAATTGGTTAAGGTTATAAATAGACAGTCCAGCCGGATTATTTTAAGAAGGGCGCTTCGCCATAGCCAAGTACTCGAAAATCCGCTTTGCTTGGGAAGGATTTACGACTTGACCGAGTTCCTCGGGTGAAAGGCTTTGCAAGGCGCTCAGGCTGCCGAAGTGCGAGAGAAGCTTGTTGGCCGTCTTTTCTCCGATGCCGGAGATGTTCAATAACTCGCTGGCCAACGCCCGATTTCCACGCCGGGTTCTGTGGAAGGTGACGGCGAAGCGGTGCGCCTCGTCACGGATTTGCTGGATCAAGTGAAGGGCTGGAGAGTGATGATCGAGAACTGCGGGGTCATCTTCACGCCCCAAGAGGTAGAGGATTTCCTCCCGCTTCGCAATACTCGCCAAAGGCTGGTTGATGATGCCCAGGCGCTCCAGAGCTTCTGCGGCCGCGTGGAGCTGCCCGATTCCGCCGTCGATCAAGACCAAGTCGGGCAGCGTTTTCTTTTCCTCCAGCAGCCTTTTGTATCGGCGTCCGACAACTTCCCTCATGCTGGCGAAGTCATCGTTTTGGGGAACAGTTTTGACGATGAACTTGCGGTAATCGGACTTCTTCATGCCTCCGCCTTCCCAAACCACCAGCGAGGCCACAATATCCGCGCCTTGAGTGTGGGAAACGTCGAATGCCTCGATACGGTTGGGCGGCTGGGGCAGGTCGAGCGCCTCGGCAAGGCTCTCCAGCACCTGGCGGGTCTTGGGCTTCAGAATTCGAAATCGTCTTTCGAAGGAGTGGCGCGCGTTGCGCGCGACCAGTTCAAGCAGGGCGCGTTTTCGCCCCGCCTGTGGGGTCAGGATCTTCACCGGATG
Source organism: Terriglobia bacterium (assembly GCA_049698675.1). Classification (GTDB taxonomy): domain Bacteria; phylum Acidobacteriota; class Terriglobia; order UBA7540; family UBA7540; genus CAVROP01. The sequence goes on along the minus strand of JBAVYG010000206.1, from coordinate 389 downwards.
TCCTCGCCTCTCGGCCAGCGATTCTTGCAGCAGTTCGCGGTCTTCAAAGTCCACGGGTACATGGATCTCGCCGGGTAGATACTGCTGGTCAAGATAAATCTGCTTGAGCAGCGAGGAGAACAACTCGCCGGCATGGAAGGGCTCGAGGTCTTCCCAGAAGAACTCGCGCCGGTCCAAAACGCGCCCGCCCCGCAAGTGAAAGAGGTTTACGGCCAGCAGTGGACCCTCCTGATGGAAGCCAAGAATGTCGGCCTCCTGGCCTGACCAAGCGGCCATCTTCTGTCGCTCACGAAGCTGTTCCAAGGTCATGATCTGGTCGCGGTAGCGCGCGGCGTCTTCAAAAAAGAGTTTTTGGGATGCCTCCGTCATGCGGTCGTGCAGGCTGCGGA
>JBAVYG010000205.1:0-2036 GCA_049698675.1 Terriglobia bacterium | reverse complement strand
GGATAAGATCTTCTCCTACCTCAACCTGAACGACATCGAACTCCAAGTCTATGATCAATACTATGGAATATTGGCAGAGCAGGTCCCCATCCCGGATTTGGTGATATACCTACAGGCGAAGCAGGAGACGCTGAAGAAGCGAATTGCGAAGAAGAATGTTGCGTTCGAGGGGCGGATCTCCAACGAGTACCTCGAGGCTTTGGTGCATGCTTACGAGCACTTCTTCTTTCATTACAAGTCCAGTGACCTGCTGGTGATTGATACCTCCGAGATCGACTTTGTCGACCGGAGCGAGCATTTGCAGGAACTACTGCAACGACTGAGCCAGCCGGTCAAGGGCACGCAGTATTTTCTGCCGCTTGGATCCGCGCCCGAGGACTGAAACGGTGGTGAGTGGCTGGTGGCGAGAAATCCAGGTGTGAAGAGAGCCGCCGGGGTTTCGCGCCGAAATCGCTTACTCGAGCAGGTTTGACCCTCTCTGTCCAGGCAAGTGGAGGCCCTCCCGGGTCCCCGGACGCAATGACGCCAATACCGGCAATTCCGCCGCGATGCTTTCACGTATTTTACGTGTTATACTTGGGTTGGAGGTTCTCCCATGAAACAAAACATCACGCTGGCAATCGACAAACCCCTCCTCAAGCGTGCCAGATCGATCGCCGCCCAGCGGGGAACGAGCATCAGTGCACTTTTAGCGCAGGAGCTCGGAAGGCTGGTGGACCGGGAGGCGGCATACGTTCAGGCAAGGACGAAAGCCCTGGCTTACTTAGAGAACCCCTTCCATCTCGACGGAACTGGGATTCCCAGCCGCGAGGTGCTCCATGACCGGCAAAGTCTTCGTTGACTCCAATGTGCTGATCTACGCCCACGACGCAGATGCGGGCGTCAAACAGGAACGAGCTGCGGAACGACTGAGGGAGCTTTGGGAGAACGGCTTGGGACGGCTGAGCACTCAGATTCTCGAAGAGTTCTATGTCAACGTGACGCAGAAGATCAAAAGGCCCCTGGCCCGGAGCGTGGCGCGAGAGGTGATCTGGAACTACGCTCTCTGGGTAGAATCCGCGATCATGCCGTCTACGGTGGTTCGAGCTTCTGAGATCAGCGAGGTGTGGAAGCTTGCCTTCTGGGACAGCATGATTCTCGCGGCAGCCGAGCAAGACAGTGCGGAGCAACTCTTGAGCGAAGATTTGAATCACGGACAGGTCATTGCCGGTATTCGAGTCGTTAATCCATTTCTCTGACAAGCTTGCCCGGGCGTCACAAAACAATCCAGGCACCGGGCGCGTTTCATTGCGGATGCTCAGTACGACCTCGTAAGAGGTCAATGGCGTGGGGTAGAAGCTCTATAATACTCTCGAGCGACTGGCAGGCGCCGCGTGGGCTGCCCGGCAGATTCACGATAAGCTTGTCGTTCCTTACTCCCACAATCCCTCGGGAGAGCGCCGCCCTGGGAGTCTTCTTCACGCCTTCGGCCCGCATCAGTTCCGCAAGACCCGGGATTTCCTTGTCGACGATGGCGCGCGTAGCCTCCGGGGTGACGTCGCGCGCTCCAAGCCCAGTGCCGCCGGAGGTGAAGACGGCATCACAATCATCGCCGTCCGTCCAGGCCAGAAGCGTGCCCCGAATGCGGTCCGCATCGTCAGGCAGGACTTCGAGCGCCTGGACCAGCCAGCCTCGCTTTTCCAGCAACTCGCGAACTGCCGGGCCGGACCGGTCCTCCCGGCCGCCAACCGCTGCGGTATCACTCAGCACGAGAATTCTTGCGCGAAGGGACATAAGAAGCTTTCAGCGGTCAGCTTTCAGGTATCGAATCCCGCCCTGCTTTGGAGGAAGGAATCAGAGCGAGATTCCTCGCTGCGCTCGGAATGACACCGGGGCGCGGGGAGGGCTACGGGCTTAATCGGGCCACAAGGGTAACTGGCTACCAGATATCAGCAAGAATACCCCCCTTGTTACTAAGGACTGACGGCTGATAGCTGAAAGGGCTTGGCTACCGCGGGGCGTGGTAAGTGCCACTCTTCCCGCCACTCTTTTCCAGC
>JBAVYG010000204.1:0-7054 GCA_049698675.1 Terriglobia bacterium | reverse complement strand
TGCGAGAGCCGGATGCGGCAAACCCGCACGTCCGGTTCGACGAGGGGAGAGGAAGTCGTGCTTCGGCATCACTTACTCTCCTACTCTACCGCTCCGCGGACACGGGCAACATCTCTGTCACCCCGTCCGATCCACGGCCTGTTCTGGCTTCTTAACGGTCGCCGACATAAAATGCGATGTCGGCGCCACCCTCGAACTTGCCAAGCCGGCTCATGCCGGGCTGGGATTTCCGCAAGGTCAGGACGGCCTCGTCACGGGTGAGAAAAATCGTGTAGCCGCCTCCTCGCGCCAGGAATCGCACCCGAGCGTCGGGCTGGCCTTGGTTAGCCTCAAAACTCAGAGGCAGCTTCCCGTAACTCGCGACCAGCTTGGGCTGAATCTTCGCGGGCGTGGCAGAAACCTGACGGTCAGGGAGGATATTCTCTGCGGCTTGTATCCTCTGAAGAAGACCAAACCCTACGACGGCGAGAAATGAAAGGCCGACAAATCCCCGGCAGAGCACAATGCGCTTTGTCCCAGTCTGCCGCTGCTTGGTAACGTGGAAGCGCGGGAGCATGGCCAACCTCCCTTAGGGCGGGGATTTGAATGAGCGCAACTAGTATAACTCCCCAAAGGAGTGAATGTCGCCTATAAATCGCACAAAGACGAATTACTAATAAGTAGAACACAGGCGAATAATCCCTTGATGGAAAGAGAACGGCTTGCCCATAGAAAACTGCGAAGGTCTCAGACCAGCCCGCTCAGTTTATAGATTCACACCGACGAAAGGAGGAGCCAGATGCTGCCAGGGGATGGCGCCAGGGCCAAAGGGGTGTCTCTCAATGGCCTGCTCTTCAACGACGACGGCACGTTGCGCATGGATTGCGGGGAGGTGATGGATGGGGTAGAGCCGTAAGGGAAAAACCGGCTCATGCTGAAGCTTGCCAAGGAGAGACGCAAACCAGCTTCCAGCACCGAAAGAGAATTCCTCACTTATTGATATGATTGGTCGGGGCGCGCGGATTCGAACCGCGGACCTCTTGCGCCCAAGGCAAGCGCGCTACCAGGCTGCGCCACGCCCCGAAATGGAATACCATTTCATTTTGCCAAGCTTCTTTCGGGGTGTCCAGTGCGAATCACGGCGTCGGGCGATCCCTCAGTCTCGGGGGGGCAACGCACGTAGCGCCGGGCTTTAGCCCGGCACGTGCCCCGACGAGTCGGGGCGCTACACCACCCGAGACTGAGGGATTACGGCGTCGGGCGCTGCAAAGGCGGTCCCGCGGCAGCGAGTATTTCTGAGCGAGCCGGGTTCCCTCTCCCTCCGAAGAACGCGCTTGCGACGCGGTCAGGAGGAGAGAGCACATCCACTCTCGGTGCAGTCGCCACGGCCGCACCGACTTGGCGACCTGGTGTATGATTCTCCCAGCCCCGAGAGGGGAAGCAAGCGTGTTTGCTGACAGCTTTGAGAAGGGGGTGCAGAATGGCTCGACAGAAGATCCTGATGCTGGTTGGGGACTACGTTGAGGACTATGAAGTCATGGTGCCGTTTCAGGCTTTGCAGATGGTTGGGCACACCGTTCATGCGGTCTGCCCCGATAAGAAGGCGGGAGCAACGGTCCGAACGGCCATCCATGACTTCGAAGGCGATCAAACCTACAGCGAAAAGCGGGGGCATAACTTCGCGCTCAACGCCAGCTTCGACGAGGTGAAGCCGGAGGATTACGATGCTCTGGTAATACCGGGTGGACGCGCGCCCGAATACCTCCGCCTGAATGGGAAGGTTATCGAGATTGTGCAGCACTTCAGTGATGCCGGCAAACCCATCGCGGCCATCTGCCATGGGGCTCAGATTCTTGCCGCCGCCAGGATTCTGAAGGGCCGAGGGTGCAGTTGTTACCCCGCCGTGTCACCGGAGGTGATCGCGGCAGGCGGCGCTTACATTGACCTGCACATGGATGAAGCGCACCTTGACCGAAATCTTGTCACGGCCCCGGCATGGCCTGCTCACCCGGCATGGCTTGCCACGTTCCTGCAAGTGTTGGGGACCAGGATCGAGCCGTAGCCAGGATTCAGGATTCAGGATTCAGAAGCCAGGAGTCCGGGGGGTCGTATGTGCTGGGTGGCACGTGGGGTTGGCCTCGGTCCAGTGCATGATCAGCAAGATTCCCATGGGGCGCACCGGCAAGATTGAAGAGGTTGCTGCGCTGGTTCATTTTCTGGTTTCGTCGGAGGCCTGGTTCACCACCGGGCAGTGCTACGACATTTCGGGCGGGCGGGCCACTTACTAAAGCTGTCAGCCGTCAGCTATCAGCCGCGGCGCCTGGAGTTTCTGCATTTGCGCTGTGATTTTTGCCGCTCGAGGCGGGCGACCCCCTCACCCGCCTGCGGGCCGTAGCGGGCTGTTTGCCCTGAACGTCCATAACCCTTCGGCGGGCGAAGGCCCGGCCCGCCCCGGCTGAAGAAAACGCCGGTGCGGTCCACCCTCTCCCCCAAAGGGGAGAGGGCACAGGGCCGAGAGGCTGATACCTGATGGCTGACGGCTGATAGCTAAATCTACTTCCATGCCGGACACAAATGTTGGTAATGTTGGTGGTGTATGCGTTTTGAGATATTCGTGGCTCTCCGGTACCTAAAGGCCAAGCGGAGACAATCTGTCATCTCCGTGGTCACTGTGATTTCGATTGTAGGAGTCATGGCGGGGGTGTGCGCGTTGGTTGTGGCTCTGGCGATTAACAACGGTTTCCGCGACGAATTGGAAAAGAGCCTGCTGGGCGCCACCGCCAACATCAACCTTCTACGGTCCAAGAACGACGGAATCAAAGACTACGAAGCGCTGAGTGCGCGACTCAGCAGCCTGCCGCATGTGGCGGCGTGTGCTCCCGCCCTCTACGGAGAAGTCCTGGGTTCTTTTCACTCGCGTGCTCAAGGCGTAGTCCTGAAAGGTGTTGATCCCCAACGCGAAATCCACGTCGGCGACCTTCTTATGAGGCTGCGCGAGGGTACACTTGCGGGCCTTTCGCAGACTTTTGCTGACGCTGACCCCATCATTCTTGGCAAGGAGTTGGCCAAGTCGCTCGGGGCGTACGTGGGCGACACCATCCTCATCACCAGTCCCCAGGGTTATTTGACTCCCCTGGAGGTGGTTCCAAAATTCCGCCACTTTCGGGTAGTGGGCGTGTTTGACTCCGGCTTCTATGACTTTGACGCCACCTGGGCGTTTACCAACCTTCCTGCGGCGCAACGCTTGTTTGATTTGGCCGATGTGGCTTCCGTGATCGAGTTCAAGATTGATGACATCTACCGGGCCTCTTCCGTGGCCGAGCAAATTCGGGAGGCCGCCGGCAAGGGATTTGAGACCACCACCTGGATGGAGCAGAACCGCTCCCTGCTAAGCGCTCTGCGTCTGGAGCGCCTGGTGACCATCCTGACCATTGGCCTGATCGTGGTGGTCGCTGCCCTCAACATCTTCATTACTCTGGCCATGATGGTGATGGAGAAGAACCGGGATATTGCCGTGCTGATGTCCATGGGCGCCAGGAAGAGGCAGGTGTGGGCGGTCTTCACGCTTCACGGGCTGCTCATCGGCGCCTTCGGGAGTCTGCTGGGGCTTGTTCTTGGTTACGGGACTTCCTGGCTTGGGGGCCGTTACAAGCTGGTCCCGCTCCAGGCGGACGTTTACGCGCTAGCCTCGGTACCTTTTCATGCTCGCCCGTGGGACGGAGTTTGGATCACCTTGGCGGCGCTCAGCATCAGTTTTCTGGCGACGCTTTATCCGTCACTATCAGCGGCCAGACTGGACCCGGTGGAAATCCTGCGTTACGAATGAAGAGATTGATTCGTCGGGCCATGGGGCCATCGAGCCATCGGGCCATCGAGCCATTGGGCCATCGAGCCATTGAATGGAGCAAATGCTCCGCCAAATTGAGTCACAAGCGGAAGAAAGATTTCGGATGCCGACACCACCTGAGCAGTTGAGAGTGAGGACCAGGCAGTTTGCGATCCTAATCGTCAGGCTTTTTCAAAGCTTGCCAGGCGGACGTTCCGGGAAAGGCCAATGGCCCGATGACCCGATGGCCCAATGACCCGATGACCCAATGACCCAATGACCCGATGACCCAATGACCCAATGACCCAATGACCCGATGACCCAATGGCCCGATGACCCGATGGCTCAATCGTCTGCTGGCGCGCTCTTGCGGACCGCCAATCTTACGAAGATTTTCCGCTCCGGCGACGAGGAGATCGTGGTCTTCGATGATCTGAATCTGGAAGTTCGCGAGGGAGAATTCGTGGCCCTGGTGGGTGAGTCGGGAACGGGCAAAACGACGCTGCTCCATCTCCTTGCCGCTCTGGACACTCCGACGAGGGGTGAGGTATACTTCATGGGGCAGAGACTGAGTGAATTTCGCCAGGAGGAACGCGCCACCTATCGCAATGTGCGCGTCGGTTTTGTGTGGCAGATGCACTACCTCCTTCCGGAATTCAGCGCGCTCGAAAACGTAGTGATTCCGCAGTTGATTAGCGGGCGTGACTTTTCATTGGCCAAGGGGCGCGCCAGGGAACTGCTGGGCGAAGTAGGGCTCGCGAATGCTTGCGCGCGACGCGTGGGTGAGCTTTCGGGGGGTGAGCAACAGCGAGTCGCTTTGGCCCGGGCGTTAGCCAACCAGCCGGCTGTGCTGCTTGCCGATGAGCCGACTGGCAGCCTTGACCAGCGAACCGCCCAGCGGGTGATTGAGCTTTTGGAGAAACTGCACCGGGGTCATCATTTGACTTCGGTCTTAGCAACGCACAATCCGGAGCTGGCCCGGCGTGCGCAACGAATCTTGCGCCTGGCAAATGGAAAGCTGACGGAGACGGTAGTTCCGATGGTTCAATGACCTGCTAACCCCCGGGGAGGTTGGAAACTGGGGCGAGGGTTCCCGAGAGGACTGAGGAGCTATGTTTGAGAGGTATACGGAAAAGGCACGTCGCGTGATCTTTTTCGCCCGTTACGAAGCCAGCCAATTCGGCAGTCCCTATATCGAAACCGAGCACCTACTGCTGGGATTGCTGCGCGAAGATAAGGCGCTGACGAACCGTTTCCTGCGCTCCCACGCTTCCATTGAGTCCATCCGTAAACAAATTGAGGGACGAACGCCTGTCCGCGAGAAGGTCTCGACTTCTGTAGACCTGCCTTTGAGCCAGGAGTGCAAGCGCGTGCTTGCCTTCGCGGCGGAAGAGGCTGAGCGCCTCTCGCACAAACATATCGGGACGGAGCACTTGATGTTGGGATTGCTGCGGGAGGACAAATCGTTTGCCGCCGAGATGTTGCTTGAGCGCGGGCTGCGCCTCTCCGTGCTCCGCGAGGAGCTGAGCCGGGCACAGAACGAGAAGGCTTCGGCTGCGCGCCCTAAGGAGACATCCCTGCTCTCCGAATTCAGCCGCGACCTGACTCAGTGCGCGATGGAGAACCAACTCGACCCCCTGATCGGTCGCGAAGCCGAACTGGAGCGGGCGGTCCAGATCCTGTGCCGCCGGACCAAGAATAACCCGGTCCTGATTGGGGAGCCGGGTGTCGGCAAGACCGCCATCGTGGAAGGTTTGGCGCAGCGAATTGCGGACGGCGATGTACCTTCCTTTCTCGCCGACAAGCGAATCCTGGGGCTGGACCTTTCTTTGATCGTCGCGGGCACGAAGTACCGCGGGCAATTCGAGGAACGCTTGAAAACCATCATGAAGGAGTTGATGGAGTCGCAGACCGCGATCATCTTCATTGACGAGCTTCATACCTTGGTGGGAGCAGGTTCGGCGGAAGGCTCGCTGGACGCCGCTAATATCCTGAAACCCGCGCTATCCAGGGGAGAAATCCAGTGCATCGGCGCCACCACCCCGGGGGAATACCGCAAATCGATAGAGAGGGACCGGTCCCTGGAGCGGCGATTCCAAGCCGTGAAGGTTCCGCCTCCAACCGAAGCCGAAGCCGTCAAGATCCTTTTCGGAATCAAGGACCGTTACGAGAAGTTCCACGCCGTCACTTACACCGATGAGGCCTTAAGCTCTGCCGTGTACCACTCCAGCCGCTATATTCCGGATCGTTTCCTGCCGGACAAGGCGGTGGACCTGATTGATGAGGCGGGAGCGCGGGTGAAGCTTCGGCAGAGTTCCTTGCCCGAAGAGATGATCGACGTGCAGAAGCGCATCAAATTCGTCGTTCACCGAATGGAAAATGCCATCGCCAACCACGAATTCGAAAAGGCGCGCTTCTATTCGGACGAAGAACGAAAGGAACGCGAAAACCTCAGGCTCCTCCGTGAAAAATACAATATCGACGAAACGGCCATGGGCAGCGTGACCCGCGAGGACATTGAGGATGTGGTCTCCCGCTGGACGGGCGTCCCGGTGACCTCGATTAAGGAAGAGGAGAGTTCGAAGCTTCTGAGAACGGAAGAGGAGCTGCACAAGCGGATTATCAGCCAGGATCGCGCCATCTCGGCCTTGGCCAGGGCAATCCGCCGTTCCCGCGCCGGCCTGAAACCTCCCGGCCGGCCGGTGGGTTCTTTCCTGTTCCTCGGGCCCACCGGCGTCGGCAAGACCGAAATGGCCCGTTCTCTTGCGGCCTTTCTTTTTGGGAGTGATCGGGCGCTGATTCGTTTCGACATGTCGGAATTCATGGAGAAGCACTCCGTCTCGAAGCTGATCGGGTCTCCTCCCGGATACGTGGGTTACGAAGAGGGGGGCCAACTGACGGAGCGGGTCCGGCGCGCGCCTTACTCCGTGATTCTCCTGGACGAGATTGAGAAGGCCCACCCGGATCTCTTCAACATTCTGCTTCAAGTCTTCGAAGATGGGCACCTGACCGACGGGCTGGGGAATACCGTGGATTTCAAGAACACCATCCTCATCATGACCTCGAATATCGGGGCTCGGTATCTGCAACGCCGGACGCACCTGGGGTTCCAGTCGGCGGCGGAGGGTACGAGTGAGAAGAAGGCTGAAGATATGGTGTTGGCCGAGGTCAAGCGGCTGTTCAATCCGGAGTTCCTCAACCGATTGGATGAAGTTATCGTGTTCAATGCGCTCAGCGACCATGATCTGG
>JBAVYG010000203.1:0-4050 GCA_049698675.1 Terriglobia bacterium | reverse complement strand
GGGCAACGCCCTGGGAATCAAAGAGCGGTCGCAGCCCCAAGCCCTGAAAGGGCGAACCACTGGATCGCCCCTTCAGGGCTCACGCGTTGAAATGGATTGCGCTTGTTACCCAGGCCGATGGGCTGGGATGGACCGCCCCCTTCGGGGCTTAAAAGCCGGTAGCTCAGGGCGACAGAGCCGCAAATGAAAGTCAAAAAGCAAAGCGCAGAGCCACAGTAGCTGACCCCGCAAGGCGGGGTCAGTACCAGACGAGATCGCACAAATGCCGACCCATTCGCGGGGCTCAGGGCAAGCTCTGAAGGTCGGTGCCACGCCGGCTTGGCCGGGCCTCAAACAAGATAATCCGAATTCTCACGCGGCGCGCCGCCAAACCCGCGCCGCGGTGGAAAAGCCGCCCACCATCAAGATTGGCGGGCTGGAGAGCGGGCCTTGCGCTACATTATGAGCGCAGGTTCTCATGCGGGCGCGGTTGAAAGCGTGGCCTGGTCGACATGGTCGTGGGCGGTAGGGGGCTTTGCCACGTAGCGCTTAACCTTGATATTCGCCTCCCTCTCGCGAGCCTCGGCAATCTCGAAGGCGGTCTGCATCCGAAGCAGGGTGTCCATCCTGACGCCAAAAGCCTTCTCCACCCGCAGCGCCATGTCGGGGGAGAGCGCGGCGCGGCCGTTGAGAAGGGCAGAGAGCGCGGGTCTGGTCACGCCAAGGACCTTGGCGGCTTTCGTAACCGAGAGACCGAGAGGCTCGATGACCTCCATCCTGATGAATTGTCCCGGATGGGCGGGGCGTGCCATACGCATCATGGTTTTCGTTTCCTTTCAATGGTAGTCCTCATAGTCGAGGTCGAGAACCTCTCCTTCCGTCGGGTCGATTCTGAACGTGATCCGCCAGTTGCGGGTGACCGTAAGGCTCCAGGTTCCCTTTCGATCGCCAGTCAACTGATGCGCTTTCCAGCGCGGCATGGCGGCGGAGTTCCTGGGCGTCTTCCATCTCCTGCAAGAAGGTCAATATGTTACGGACCCTCTCCACGACAGCCGCAGCCAACCCGGATGGATCATTGCGCTCAATGAAGCGCCGCAGTCCCCGATGAACCACGTTTCGGATCTTCATCAAGTATGACTACACTAGAATACGTAGTGTGTAAAGAGACGCTTTACAGCGGGTGGCCGCGGTCAGCGCTCTCGGGACCTTAAGCTTTTCCTTCGATGACGAACCCACGGTCAATTCCAAAGCAGGTAGGGCAGAGTCTCGTTTTTCAGAGACCCTACGCTCTGCCCGCGAGCGGCAATTTGAGATTGCAGATTCCAGATTTCAGCACACTCCCGGCGGCGCCGTAGTTTGAGATCGCGGATTCCAGGTTTCACAGATGCAGGCCGGCGACTAATAGGCTATAACACTGGCCTACTAAGAAGGGCGCGAGCCGCCCAGTGTGGCATAATGATACACATATGCTCTGACCCGTATATGCCCCGGGATACTTCTAACCGCTTGAAAAGCATTGGGATAATCTGCCGCGGAGGCAGAACACTGCAAGAAAAACGAGACGCATAGGAAAAATGGAAATCTCGCTCACTCCTATGACAAGAAATCGAGCAGTTTGCGGAAGGCCTCACCTCGGTGCGAGACAGCGAATTTCTCTTCCGGTTTCAGCTCGGCAAAAGTCTTGCCCAGCGGAGCGTGGAAGAAGTAGGGGTCGTACCCGAAGCCTCCTGTGCCCCGCGGTTCATCAAGGATAACGCCGTGCGCTCGTCCCTCGGTGAGACAAAGAATCCGGCCGCACTGCGCCAGCGCGATGACGCAGACGTAGTGGGCGGTGCGACGGGAGAGCTCGTTCGCTACCTTCAGCGGAACTCCGCGCTGCTCGAGGGCCGCTCGAGGACTCGCCGGGCTTGAACCCGCCGCCGTCTCGAGGCGGCGCAACTCTTGCAGCAACTTGCGGTTATTTTCTTCATCCGTTGCGTCGGGTCGTGCGAAGCGGGCCGAAAAGACCCCCGGCGCACCGCAAAGCGCATCCACACTGATCCCAGAATCGTCCGCGAACACCGGGCCGGGGACGTACGCACTGTAATGCAGAGCTTTCTTGCGCGCGTTCTCTTCAAAAGTCCTGCCATCTTCGATGCAAGCTGGAAGGCTCTCAATTCCAGGCAAAGGTCTCACAGGGATGCCGCGCGCTGAGGCCGCCTCACGGAACTCACGGAGTTTACCGGGGTTGGAGGAGGCCAGATACAGTGGTGAGTGGCGAGTGAGGAGTGGCATGGTCGAAAGTCTCAAGTCTAAAGTCAAAAGTCGAAAAGTCCAAAGTCGAAAAGTCGAAAGTCCAGCGAGCACAGGTTTTATTGATTTCTGCAAGATACAGTGACAACCATTCTTCGTAGCGCCGCCGTCCCGGCGGCATTCTGCGGGGGTCGGCAGGATGCCGGCGCTACCCCTGAGGTGTCACTGTATTCTGCAAGCCTACATAGGTATCAGGCTTCAGGTGCCAGGAGGGAGCTCGCCGCAAGTTCCCGACAACTGACCACTGACCCGCCGCGGCGGGACTACTGACGACTTCCCTTGTCCGCTACGAAAGGGCCGAGGAGAGTTCAAATTTCAGGATCGAACGCTGGATGGCAAGGAGTTGCTGGATGCCCGGCCGCGCCACTTCGATCAGCCTGTTCAGATCGCCGATGCTGAAGGGTTTGCCTTCCGCGGTGGCTTGCACTTCGACCAGTTGGCCGGAGCCGGTCATCACCACATTCATGTCCACCTCGGCGTTCGAGTCCTCGGCGTAAACCAGATCGAGCAGGGTCTCCCCGCCCACGATGCCCACACTGACCGCCGCCACGTAGTCCTTCAAGGGAATTCGGCGCAGGGCCTTGAGTTCGACCAGCTTCTGGAACGCCATGCCCAGTGCCACGAGCGAACCGGTGATGGAAGCGGTGCGCGTCCCTCCATCGGCGCGGATCACATCGCAGTCGATCCAAACCGTGCGCTCACCGAGAGCCTCCATATCGGTCACGGCGCGCAACGATCTGCCGATCAAACGCTGGATCTCCATGGTGCGGCCGACCTGCCGGCCCCGAGTCACCTCCCTCGGGGTGCGGCTTTCGGTGGCGCGGGGAATCATGGCGTATTCACTGGTGATCCACCCCCGGCCCGTGCCTTTCTGGAAAGGCGGAACACCATCTTCGACCGAGGCCGTGCAAATCACCTGAGTCTCACCCAGGCGAATCAGCGCCGAACCCTCCGCGGAATTAATGAATTGCGGAACGATTTCAACGGGCCTGAGGTGGGTAGCGGGACGTCGGTCTGGACGAACCAGCTTGCCGCCGGAATAGAGAAGACCCGTCAAGGGTCTTGGCATAGTGGACATGCAATCTCCTGAGCGATGAGGGCGTGCCTAGAAAGATGCTGAAAAACCCGCCTAAACTGTCATCCCGAGGAGTCCGCCATTCTTATGGGCGGACGACGAGGAATCTCGCAGGTCCTGTGTTTCCAGAGCCAGATTCCTCCCCTTCGCTCCGCTCGGGGTCGGAATGACAACGCTCACAAACGTTCTTAAGCATCCTGCGAACCATCGCTTTCTCGCGGGATGAACCCGCAGTGACGTTTCAAGGGCCGGATTTGATGAGGGTTGGATCGGGAACGATGGCTTCGGTCAAGTCAGCGTGCCCCTCCAGGGTTTCAACCTCCTGGCCCTGAATAAGGATTTTAACCCGTTTTACCGAAGGAATGTTGGCGGTGATTGAATCCACCATGGAATAAACGGAAAGGGACTCGCTTTCAATTCCCGGACTTATACTGCTGAGGAGATCGTTCGAGAGGTCCACATAAGCAGTTCCTTCCGAGGTCAGGAAAACGGCGCGAACGTCGGTGGAGGCAGCCAGGGGGTGACCAAGGCCCTGACGTGATCCCGCCGCCAGCGCCAACAGAACCTGCCGAACTCGGTCATCCGCTGAGGGCGCCCATTTGACCGGCCGACTTTCGGCAACCAGCTTGCGGTCATTGAGGGAAGGGAAGTAAAGGACAGCAATCTCATTGGGCCCGGTGCCCGACTGTAAAACTGCCTCGCTC
>JBAVYG010000202.1:0-6120 GCA_049698675.1 Terriglobia bacterium | reverse complement strand
CCCAAGCTGGACGTCGCGGGTTCGATCCCCGTCCCCCGCTCCAAACTCATTAACAACCTCCCCCGCTCTGCGCACAGGTCAATGACCACAGGTCGTAGACTCACACCAAATGACCCCAAGAGAAGCCTGATTTGGCGGTTTCAACCTCCCCAAAGGACTCATACCCACGAAAACCACGCAAGAATACGTCAGACAAATCTCAGCTCGCTCGCAGCTACGGGGTCGGGGGAGTGGGCCAGTTGGTGGTAAGCGGGGAGTCCAAGTCCAGTTTGCGATAGCACTTCCCATCGCGCAGCGTGCAGAATCATCGCCGAAAGCGCGGGGGACCGACTAAAGATTCCAAGGCGAATGCAAGTTGGGCTGGGGCGACAAATCCATCCCAACGCCGCTGGATGCGACCGTCAGACGCAATAAGGAGTGTAGTGGGAAGCCTGGAAACGCCATAGAGAAAGGCTGTGCCTTCGTCGTCGTCCCGCAGGACGGTCACGCCATCAAGCTGCCAATCGTAGGTGAAGTTGAGGAGCGCACTGGGATCGAGCGATTTACCGCTGAATAGCGAGTTGCATCCCACTATCAAAACCTCAACGCCATTAGGCGCATACTGCTGGGCCATGCTCTTCAGGAAAACCAACTGCCCGCGAGATAGATCAGAATAAGTGCGCGACAATGGCTGCGAGCGGGCGTCAATAAAGGAAAGCAGCACGACTCTTTTCCTCGCCAGAAGATCGGTCAGGTCGCATCTTCCCCCTCGAGCCGCGAGAAGGCTGAAGGGTGGCGCGGTGTCGCCGGTGAAAACAGCTTTGGGATTTGGCCGTATCTGGCAAACGAGAATACCAACCACCGACACGGCCAGGACACCAGCGACAACCAACCATCCCATGTGCCCCCGAGATGTTCTTGCAAGTTTCTCCTGACTGTTCTTGAACCAATTGCCCGTTAGCATTTCCATGCCTTTGAGCGGGGCGTTCCGGCGAACACCAAGCTCAATGAAACCAGCCCGGCGCCGCATTTTCAGAGCTGCAAACCATGCCAAGCCGGGCAGTAGGAAGAGCACATCATCCTAAGGAGCTTGGCAGGCGCCAATGTCCACGGCGCCGGACTTGGGCAGTGCATTCCCGAAGAAATCCTGACTGCCCATGTTTCCCATGTTCCAACCGGCCTTGGCCGCGGGGGATCTCGTCGCCAGGGTGAAGGCGGTCGTTGGCCGGCCCACGTCGTGATAGGTTGGACTATTCAGGAGCGGGTCAGTGAACAGGGAATGTGAGTCCATGCCCATAGCGCCCTGCCAGGCGCCCAACGAACCATAATTGACCGCGCTCGCTTGCCACTGTGGCGAGCCCGAGCCTGTGTGCCAGTAGATGTTGTAGTCGGAGGTCAGCCCCTTGCCGCTCGTGGCGCTGTAATTCTCCAGGCCTGGAACCGTCGCGAAGATAATGTTATTCACGAAGTAATTCGGTTGGCTCGAATCAAATGCGCTCTGGACGTTGAGAGCATAGGCGGTGGAGTTGGCAGGATTCCAGTAACTGGTATTGTTGTACACCTGGGAATTCAGAATGGTACCGCCATCCCAGGTGGAGTAGAAGAAGTCACCCTGCCCAGCTTTATGCGGATGACGTCCATTGTTCGAACATACGTTATAGCGAATCACCGTGTTGAGGTTCGTATCCTGACCTTCGGCGCCGAAAACCGAAACGCAGTACCCATCGGCGTCGTGGCCGTAGTTGTACTGGATGGTGATGTTGTTATTGTAGTAGTCGCTGTCGTAGTCCCCTCCGTCGTTGTTCGTGGGTGTGTGGGAGAGGTAGGCCTCGTTGAACTGCACGGTGCAAGTGTCGCAATCCCAATTCCAGATTGCATCGGGAGTTCCTATGCTGGTCACGGTGGTCTGCCCGGTGTTGTAGGCGGTGCACTTTTCGATCAGCGCGTTCCTGGTGATATGGATTACAATGCCGTCTCCGCCGACGTCATGAACGGTGCAGTTTCGGACCGTGATGTTGGCGCCCTTAATGCCCGCCGGGCTCGACCACGTCGCTCCGTCGACGTAGATGCCGGCCCATTGTGATGTATGGTAGGCTGACGCGCCATCCACCAGGACGTCGTCGAAACTCTCTCCCCTGCCGGTGGTGCTAAAGACAATCAGCCCGCTCTCCTTCTGCGTAGGAGTTCCTGTGACGTCGTGAACAACCACATTGCTGAGGTAGATGTGATGGATTACGGCGTGGGCGGTGTTCCCGGTGACCCAGATTCCGTAAGGATCACCACCCGTGGTTTCCAGGTTCTTGATTTCCCAATAGCTTCGATCGAAGAGTGTCAGGGCCGATTGATTGGTCCCGGCGCTGATGACCGGGAGTGGGCCGGCGCCGTAGTCGGCGAGGGTGATCACAGCGCTGGAGCTGCCAGAGCCTTTTGGTTTCAGTTGGCCGTTGCAGACGGCGCCGCGAGCGAAAAGAATGGAGTCGCCGGGCTGGAAGGTTGTGGAGTTGACTTTGTCGAGTGATCCCCAGGGAGCGCTGGCCGATGTGCCGCGATTCGCATCGTTACCGGCGCCGCAATTCACGTAGTACGTGGTCGCGCCCGCCGCGGACTGAGTGGAGGTTGTTGACGATACCGTCTTGGATCCGCAACTGATTGTGTGCCCAGCAAGGACCGGCAGCAATAGGGCGAGCGAACCGCATGGCAGCAGTCGCGGAAATGAAAACCGTCTCATAGCCGTTTTCCTTTGGGGGCTTCTTTATTATTCGTTCGCGCCAGGGCTTCCGCTTCCACCCTCTCGCTGCTCATCCTGTCGACAAGAGGAGCGGCCTGCATTGCGATCAAACCCTCAGTTGGAAACCACCCGCACCGCCACTAGCGAGGCTTTGCCGGGGACGTAATTCTCGACTGTAGTTTCGAGGAGAAACTGGAAGTACGGGGGAGGCGTCTTTCGGTCCGGCGACAGCGCGACCAAGGCTTTGTGGAGTTCGGGCAACCGCTCCGCGCTCGTTAGGTATTCGATGGCCGCTTGAGAACCCTGGGTGTAGATACCGTAGACGAGCAAGATGCGATTCTCTTTCCTTTCGTTGGGCAGCATCAGGACCAGCGCGTAGTCGAGGGTCAGGTGGTCAGTGACCGGATCGAACTCTGGTTTGTAGAGAGGCTTCTCGCCAGGGCGGGGATTCTTGTTCAGAATGACGCCGGCCTGGAACCGGAACCCTTCGGGGTTCAGGAAGACTCTGCCGCTCCAGGCCTGATTGCCACCCAGCAGTATAGCATTACCATGTTTGATCTCCTCGAAGGTTACCAGCCTGGACTGGACCAGCCGAGGCTTCTGCCCGGTTTGAGAGAACAGTCCGAAGAGATTTGAAAGGCCCATGGTCTCGCCGACTCCCGTGAAGTCCGTCGTGGTAGAGACAAAGACAAATCGCTTCAGCTCCCGGAAATGGATCGTGTCACGAAACTCAGGTAGTTCATCCTTGGCTATTTCGTGGCCATGGGCCAAGGTTTGAGCGCTGTCCCCATCATGGGCCGCGCGCAGCAGAGGATGGTTCGGAATGACGATAATGGGGGGATCCGCGGGTGGCAGGAAGGGTTCCCAAAACCACTCGAGCTCTTCCGGCAACCGCAGAGGGGATCGCGCAGCTTGTTCCGTTCGTGACCGCTCACGGATTAGGAGAAAAGCCAGTATCGCGCAAGTTGCCGCCAGTCCGAGGATGAGCGCGTAATAGAATTGCTCACGCCTGCGCGGTGCTGCTGCAACCTGGGCCTCTTGTGCCACTGGGGTGGTTGTCTCCTCCATCGCGGCTTTGGAGAAGACAGGCACGTAGTGTCCCAAAGGCAGATCAATACGCAACGGGCTGGTTTTGCCCTCTTCATCGTAATAGCTCTTTAGAGACCGACGCATCTCGTGCGCCTGCACGCGCACAATGGGGTCCTCTTGCGGGTTGAAATCAGAACCTCGACCGTAAACCTCCACACCGATGAGATATTCGTTGAGTTTCTCGCCGTTCCCGAGCAGGGTCTGTTCACAGACGAACTCAAGAAACCGACTCTTCTTTGGGGCATTTGCGAAGTGTCGGCTCTTAAGGATTCGCCGAAGTTCCTCCTTTTTTTCAAAGAGGGAGATAGGTTCCGTTGCGGGCCTGTATTGGTCGGCCATGGCATCTTTCGCAGTTCGTGTGCTCTGGCGGGCCGACGCCTTTGCGTCGCTGACTGCCAGCCAACTAGCTGTCCCAACGATAACACTCGACATCCATTAGGTCAACTTGGTTTCCGTGCCGGTGCAGCAGATTCTGTTCCCCGCCCGCTAACGGTTATTGGCACCGTTAATCCCGGTTAGCAGGGAGGCGGCTTGAGGTTATGGGCTTGGAGGGATTCGGTGGTTCGAGGGGCCATATCGGACCCGAAGGCACATTGTGGGGCACCGTCTCGAATACAGAAGAGGGCAAAACAGCGCAGATGACAATCTTGGCCCCTGCGAATATCGAGCCAATCCCACACATTTAAAACCACTTGCTGTCTCATTCGACCTGAATGCTCCGCGATAACTGCCCCTGTAACAGGCATTACCTTGAGAGCCCGTGGGTGCACGCGTAGAAACAGGTCGTAAGGCTTGAGTTGCACTCGGAGAGCCAATGGAGTTTGATTTCGTGTATCTGAGCTCCAATCAAGGCAGCCCGTCCAGCATTGCCAACTGGGACATGCGGGCGAAGAATGCTCCCCGGACCCACGCTCCGTCCGCGTCGCGAGGGTCCGAACGAGGACCCTTCCGAGTGACTCAAAGGAGTGAAATGCAACGCTGGGGGCGACAGAGCGCCATGCCCCTGAGGGAGGTTTACAGCGTGAAACCCCTATGGCGAATAGCTTTATTATGTTTTTCATTTTCCTGCGCGCCTCTCCTGGCTGCACCTCAGGTTGAGGATCTGCAACTGAGTGTCACCAAGCAGTTCGATGAGCCGATTCTAACCATTAATTCTGCCAACGCCATTGGGAATAAGTACGGCTTCGAAGGCGGCAGGGTGCTAAAGCTCAACGGGACTTATCACCTTTTCACTTCTGAGATGGTCGGTGATCCGCACTGGGTGAAGATGAAGCTGGCGCACTGGACCAGCCAGGACCGCTTGCACTGGAGACGCGTTTCTACGCTCTTTGAATCGAGCGGAGACTTCACGGGTAAAGATCCCCGCGCAGCCTTGTGGTCGCCGATGCCCATTTATGACCAGACGGAAGGCCGCTGGAATCTGTTCTATGTGGCCTATCAGTCCGCACCCGACACGTCCAAGGAGTGGCTGACAAACCACGAGGGCAGGATCTGGCGCGCCGTTTCGAAGGTCAGGGGCCCCGGCGGCATCGATGGCCCTTACGAGGATGTAGGCATCATCCTGCAGCGCGGAAAAGACTCCGACCCCTGGGAGGGATTGCAGGGAACAGATTCATTCTTCCCTTACACGGTGGGAAACAGATGGTACGCCTTCTACGGAACCGGCCACACCGAAAAGTTGCCTATTTGTCTCTGGCAGGTGGGTCTGGTGTGGGCGCCGAGCCTCGCGGGACCCTGGAAACGATGCACAGCGCTAAACCCGGTGAACATTGAAAAGGTGTTTATTGAGAACCCCGTTGTCACCAAACTCCCGGACGCAACCTATGTGGCCGTCTACGACAACAAGGTAGAGCAATCCGTCGGCTACGCATTTTCAATAGACGGGATTCATTGGACTCCTGGAAAAGCACTCATCGTCCAGAAGGGCAAAGGAATATGGGCGAACGAAGTCCGCACGCCCCTAGGAGTGATTCCAGAGGGGAAGGACTCGTTCTCTCTCTTCTACACCGCCAATCAAGACCTGCTTGGTGCTCCGCCCGACCCTCACGGGATCAAGATGACGCCCGGTGCGATGGGTTTGGTGGAGGTAAAGCTGGAAAAGGCGGGGGCGAAAGCTCGAGACCGAAGATAGAGAAACGTCGTAAGCACTCATGCAAGGAAGGTATTGACTGGCATTTCGAAATTCTCGTGAGACTCGGGTGGTGAAAAGGAGGAGATAAATGATCAAGCGCATATTACTAATGGGGTTTCTCTCCCAGTTTTTCTTTCTTGCGGCATTGATGGCGCAGTCGGACAGGGCCACGATGACCGGTACCGTGAAGGAC
>JBAVYG010000201.1:0-3802 GCA_049698675.1 Terriglobia bacterium | reverse complement strand
CGACAGCGGGCGAGACGCCCGCGCTACGTCGGATTCCGCCAGACTCATGACCCAGCAGCCGGCATTCTTGCCGGTATCTTCGTAGCGAATGGCGCCGTTCTTCTTCAGCAGCTCGAAGGCGGACTTCCAAAAGTCCAGACGCAGAATCTCGCTCTCCTGCACCAGGAGATCGTATTGCACGTTGATGCGCAACATCGTTTCCAGATGCTTGCGCACAATGGCGGTGGAGATAAGGTCGGCCATGTGGGCCGGTTCCCCGTGGCCTTCTTCGATTTCTTTCAAGGCTTTTGAACGGAGGTGGAGCGCGTCTTGGTTTGCTTGGTAGAACTGAAAAACTCTGGCGTACAGGTCCCAGCACAAATAGTCGAATCGGATGTTTGGGTCCTGGACGAGTTGTTCGACGTCCCGGAGGCTCTTCCTTTCGAGGTGGATAAAGCCCACCACCACGTCAGCGACCTGCACCCCGGTGTTGTCGATGTAGTTCTGCACTTCCACCTGGTTTCCCCGGAACTTGAGCAGGCGAACGAAGGTGTCGCCCAGAATCGAATTACGCAGATGCCCGATGTGGGCAGCCTTGTTGGGGTTGATGCTGGTGTGCTCCACAACGACCTTGCCTGGGCGAGAGGGCAGCGAAGGCTGGCCAGAGGTCCGCAGGGTAAATAATCCGGCAGCAGCTTGCGCTCGGTCCAGATGGAAGTTCAGGTAACCTGCGCCGGCGGTGCTGACACGCTCCACCCCCTGCATGGGCAGAAAGCGGGCAGCCAGTGTCTGCGCGATTTTTCGAGGCGGTTGCCGTAAGCGTTTGGCCAGCTCGAAGCAGGCGGCCAGAGAGAGATCACCCATCTCGAAAGAAGGTGGGGAGTCGAGTGCGGGCGGTTCGACATCCAGGTTAAACACCTCGCGAACCAGGGTCACAAATCGCTGCTGAATCCTCTGCTGGATGTCCAGATACAAGAATGGCCTCCCAAGAAAGTAGGGCTAGGTGCTAGGGGCTGAAGAGAATTGAGTGATTGATTCATTGAGTCATTGAATCATTGCCGCCTATTGCCTTCTCTCTCCTGAATTCTGACTCCTTACTTCTACTTTTTCGGCATCTTGCTAAGCCTGCGATTATAGCAGACTGAGTCCGAATAAAGTCCCCGCACAGCTTTAGAGGGTGCAGGAGCGCCCAATTCGATTGTAGGGCCGCCCCGAGGGGCGGCTTCTCGACCTTCTACATTCTCCCCTCTCCCCCCTGGGGGAGAGGGGCCGGGGGTGAGGGGGTCAATGCCCTGAAACCGCAGACAACGCAACGGTGTCCCCAGGTTTCTCGAAAAGGCGCAAGACGTCGCGTGGTCGTTGCCCAATGCTGGTAGCGGCGCGGTGTGAACTGCAAACGGACGGGTGCAGGCCCACCACCCCCTCACCTGGCCCGCCCCGGCTGAAGAGAACGCCGGCGGCGGTCCACCCTCTCCCCCACGGGGGAGAGGGCAAGTCGCGCAAGGCCAGAAAATCTCAGAGAAAATGTGGAAACTCCAGGGGGCGCCCCTCGGGGCAGCCCGGCCGTGGCAACCTGGCCGGGCAAGCCCCGGCCCCACATCCCTATTAGGACACTACCGAAGTGGCAGCGCTTTGGACGGCGTTCGGTAGTCTGTGTTAGCATAACCCGCGTATTCGAGAGCATTCGCAACGGCGGAACGCCTTATGTTTCACTGGACTCCTGGGAGGGGTTGGTTATGAAATCCGTCAAATTCTGTTTTTCAATGTTACTGCTTGTAGCTTTTTCGTTGTGTTCGGCAACGCCTGCAGGTACGAGCGCGGAGAGTGGTTTCGACCTCGGAAACCTGGATAACAGCGTGGCAGCCTGCACGGACTTCTACCAGTACGCTGACGGCGGGTGGATGGCCAAGAACCCCATCCCTGCCGCTTATCCGAGGTGGGGGACTTTTGACCAGTTACAGGAACGAAATCAAGAAGTCGTGCACCAGATTCTCGAGTCTGCGGCGAAGGACGCCAGTGCGCCGCAGGGCGGCAACGAACAAAGGATTGGCGACTTCTACGGAAGTTGCATGGATGAAAAGGGCATCGAAGCGGCAGGTATTACCCCGCTTCAACCGGAGCTCGACCGGATCGAAAAGATCAACGATGTGAAGGACCTTGAGAGCGCAGTTTCCAGACTGCAAGGTTTTCGCGTCCGGGCTTTATTTGACGTGGACTCCACCCAGGATTTCAAGAACAGCAGCCAGGTGATTGGGGAAATCGATCAGGGCGGGCTTGGATTGCCGGACCGGGACTATTACACGCGCGAGGACGAAAAATCCAAGCAGGTAAGGGAGGAATACCTCAAGCACGTTACCCGGATGTTTGAGCTGATGGGCGACGACCCCGCGCAGTCTGCCGCCGAGGCCAAGACGGTGATGAGCATTGAAACGCAGCTTGCCCAGGCCTCGCAGACTAACGTCCAGCGACGCGACCCCCAGGCGGTTTATCACCCGATGAGCCCGGCGGCCATTAAGACGCTGGCCCCCGATTTCTCCTGGGACGATTATTTTGCCGCGAACGCGCTGGCAAGCAAGGGCGATCTGAACGTTACTGCGCCCGATTTCTTCAAAGAGATGGAAAAGCTGCTGACGTCCGTTCCCATCTCGGATTGGAAGACTTACTTGCGCTGGCATCTGATCAATAGGGCTGCTCCCGCTCTTTCTTCCAAGTTTGTGGACGAGGATTTCCACTTCAAGGGCACCGTGCTGACGGGCACAAAGGAAAACCTCGAGCGTTGGAAGCGCTGCGTGCGCGCCACCGACAGGGGGCTGGGCGAGGCGCTTGGCCAGGCGTATGTGAAGAAGACCTTTCCGCCGGAATCCAAGGCTCGCGCGCTCGAGATGGTGCACAACCTCGAGTCTGCTCTCCGTGACGACATTTCTACGTTGAGCTGGATGGGCCCGGAAACCCGCAAGCAGGCATTGAGCAAACTTGAAGCTATCAGGAACAAGATCGGCTACCCTGATAAGTGGCGGGATTACTCGGCGCTGAAGATTGAACGCGGCCCTTATGTGGAGAATCTGTTTCGGGCCGATCGCTTCGAGTTCAACCGTGACTTGGCGAAGATTGGGAAGCCCGTTGACCGTGACGAATGGGGTATGACGCCACCCACGGTGAACGCTTACTACAACCCGCAGTTGAACGAGATCGTCTTCCCGGCAGGAATCCTCCAACCACCCTTCTTCAACCCTAAGGCTGACGATGCGATCAATTATGGAGGGATGGGAGTTGTGATCGGCCACGAGATGTCGCACGGCTTCGACGACGAAGGCCGGCAGTTTGATGCGCAGGGGAATTTGAAGGACTGGTGGTCCCCTGCCGATGCCAAGGATTTCAACAGCCGGGCAGGATGCGTGATTAGCCAGTTCGACGGCTACTACGTGGAAAAGAACCTGCACGAAAACGGGAAACTGGTGGTCGGCGAGAGCATTGGCGACCTGGGCGGACTGGCCATAGCTTACCGCGCCTTCGAAAAATCACTGGAGGGGAAGCCGCGCCCGGCGGATATTGACGGGTTCACGCCAGCGCAGCGTTTCTTCCTGGGCTACGCCCAAATTTGGGCTAGCAACTTGCGGGCCGAGTACGCCCGCCTGATGGTCAATACCAACCCGCACCCCGTGTCGCGCTTCCGGGTTAATGGGCCGCTCTCGAACATGCCGGCGTTTGCCCAGGCCTTCCATTGCAAGCCCGGCGAGGCCATGGTCAGGCCGGAGAACGAACGATGCCAGATTTGGTAAGGTCCGGAGTCGTGTGGAGCCTATTGGGGGGCTTACACTCAACG
>JBAVYG010000200.1:0-3021 GCA_049698675.1 Terriglobia bacterium | reverse complement strand
CCTTGGTCTCCAGCGGTTATCCACAGGCGCTTTTTCGACGCTACTGGCTCAAAGTGAGGCCGCAGTCGCCGCTCTGAGCGCCCTCGAAGCCGATCCCAGAAAGCTGGTGAGAAATGCGGGCTAACCCCGACAGGTGTTAGACCAAAGCTCCCCAGCAGGTCCCGCGCGACGTAGACGCGCTACGGGCCCATTGCGAATAGCTCGCTGCTCATCGCTCGCGGGTTAGATTGGGTCCGACTTTGCACTTGTCCGATATGCTGACCTTACCGTCCAGCGGATGCACGCTGCAGGAGGTGGGTTTCATTGTAGAGGCCTCAGGCAAGCAGCGAGGCAGGGTGCAGCGCAGTAACGACATCATAGCGCTTGAAGTCAGCGCTATTGAAGGACAGAATGCTCTCAACAGCGTAGACGCTCATGACGGCGACGAGCCGCGCGTCATAGACCTTGACGCCTTGGACTTTGTGGTCGTGCACGATACGTTTCCACGCGGCATAGATCGCCGGTACATCAGGCAGCAGAATTAGCGACTCCTCAATGCTGGTGACCTCCTGCAATGCTTCCTCATGCGAGAAGCCCAGTCCATTCCGGTCGGCAGGGCGCGTCGCGACGTTCCAAAACTCCGCGATGTTCTGAGGACAAAAGAAAACGGAATCGTTCTGCCGTAGCAACTTCGACACGGCGCGGGTGGCTTGGTAGCAGAGGGGATGATTGGGTTGGGCGCTGCGCAACAGAATATTCGTGTCAACGAGGACACGCATCAGTGCTCACGACCTTCATACATGGCTTCGCGGCTGACCGCATAATCAGACAGGGGAGGGGTGGGGCGGTGGCGGGCAGACCACGCTTCGAACGCCGCCGCTCGTTCCTCCGGCGATAGCCCGTTCTTTACAGCAGGTAGCACCGTCTCTTCCACCAGCGAAAGAACGTATTCTTCCACGCTCATTCCGCTCGCCTGCGCCTGGGCCACTAGTCCGGCTTCAACTTCCGGCTTCAACTTCAGAGTAACCGTCATGGGCTCTCCACGCTCATTAAACCCTGATATTACCCTATCGTGAGAGGCTGGGTTTGTCTACGGGAAAGCACGTTGGGACGCAGACATAAGATTCAATGTCTGCGCCACCCCGCGGCCCGTTCGCATGTTCCCTCCCGTACTACTGCTCCTGCATCCCAAGAACGCAGAGCTGAGTCTCACAAGGTCATATTCGGACTATTGCTGTGGAAATACTACTCCGCTCTTTACACGAACACAATAGCTCCCAAATGATTCAATGGCTCAATGATTCAATGACTCAATGCTCGACTGCCCCCAGCCCCCTCACGAAGCTACCCTGCTTGTCGGCCTAAGGGTAGAGCAGGTATTTCGAGCGCAGAGTTCGGAATTGTTCCAGTGCGCCTTGCCACTCGTAAACGATGAGGCGCGGGTCCTTCCCTGCCTCAATGGCCTGCAGGACCCAGCGAGCGCCGATCAGAGGGAGGGTTTTGTCAAGCTGGAAAACGTCCGGATACGACTTCCAGAGGGCCGCTGCGAGTTCGACCCCGAGTTCAGCAGGATCAACCGCCTGGCGGTCAATCAAAACGATCTGGACGCCGTGACAGAGGCGGTCGGCAAAGGAATCTGTCAAGGGTTTGAAATCCACGGGCACGAAGCGCACCCCCTGGATATCCCGCGCGTTCAAATACGCAGCGAGATTTCGAGAGTCCATCCACGGAGCGCCGAGCAATTCGAACGGGGTATCAGTGCCGCGGCCCACGCTGACGTTCGCCCCTTCCACCATGGCGACGCCCGGATAAAGAACTTCCTCCGTGGGATTGCGAAGGTTGGGCGAGGGGTTCACCCAAGCGAGACCCGTCTCGTCGTACCAGTCCGTACGCTGCCAGTCCCGCATCTTGATGACGTGCAGCTTGGCGCCGAGGTGGTTCTCGTTGTTAAACATCTCTGCCAGCTCTCCCACCGTCATGCCGTGGCGAATGGGCAGGGGATAGTAAGCCACGAAGCTGCGCAAGTCGGGCTCGAGAACAGGCCCTTCCACTTCCTCCCCGTTGATGGGATTGGGCCGGTCCAACACGTAAAACTCGATTCCCTTCTGGGCGGCAGCCTCCAGGCAATAACCTAGGGTGGTGATGTAAGTGTAAAACCGGACTCCGGCATCCTGGATGTCAAACACCAAGGCATTCAGCCCTTCCAGCATGCGGTCAGTCGGCCGTTCTGTGTCTCCATAGAGGCTGTACACCGGCAAGCCGGTAGCGGCATCTGTGCTCGAGGGGACTCGGCTATCCTCCTGGCCCATAATCCCATGCTCGGGACTGAACACGGCAAGGAGTTTCACCCCCGGCGCATGCTCGAGCAGATCGACGGTTCGCCGCCCGGCTGCGTCCACGCCTGTCGCATTGGTGATCAAGCCCACCCGCCGCCCTGCCAAGGAAGCAAAGTGTTCGGCTTCCAGGACGTCGACGCCCGTCTGCACCTTGCCATTTCTAAGGCCTTGCATCCGATAGCTTTTCATCAATTCGAAATAACCCGTGAGCGAGGCGCGGCTGGCCAGCACCTGCTGGGCGGAAACAGGTCCCAGCGCAGCGGCCACCAGCGTGGCAATCTTCGTACGCAGGGGGCCGACATCGCCTTTTCCGGCAGGGTGCACGCGATTGGTCAGAATGATGATGTAGGTTTTGGTGACCGGGTCGATCCAGATACCTGTCCCGGTAAATCCGGTGTGCCCAAAAGATCCGACCTCGAACAGTTCGCCCCGATTCGAAGCCAAAGGTGAATCCAGGTCCCAACCGAGCCCGCGCAACACCATCCCGTCAGGAGGAGTCTGGGGCGAGGTCATCTTCTCCACTGTCAACGGGCTCAGGATGCGGACGCCGTTGTAACTGCCCCCCTCCAGAAGCATCTGTGCGAAGATCGTGAGATCATCCGCCGTCGAGAAAAGTCCCGCATGGCCGGCCACACCCCCCATATTGTACGAAGTGGGATCATGGACTTCCCCCCACAGCATTTTCCCCCGGTCACCGTATTGGTAT
>JBAVYG010000199.1:0-4038 GCA_049698675.1 Terriglobia bacterium | reverse complement strand
GGAGCGGCTTGAGCTGGTCATCAAGCTCATAAACCAGCGGAATCCCGGTCGGGATGTTCAGGCCCACGATGTCCTGGTCCGAAACGTCGTCGAGGTACTTCACGAGCCCCCGCAGGCTGTTGCCGTGCGCGGCGACAATCACTCGCTTGCCTGACCTCACGGTAGGGGCGATGGTCTCGTGCCAGTAAGGGAGGGTGCGTGCCACAGTATCCTTGAGGCACTCGGTCAGGGGGAGTTCTTCGGGCTTCAGGCACGCGTACCGCCGGTCTTTGCCAGGATAGCGATCATCGTCCGGCGTCAGCGCGGGCGGCCGGATGTCGTAGCTACGCCGCCAGATTTTGACTTGTTGCTCGCCATACTTTTCTGCGGTCTGGGCCTTGTTCAAACCCTGCAGCGCGCCGTAATGGCGCTCATTGAGCCGCCAGGAATTGTGCACCGGAATCCACATCTGGTCCATCTCCTCGAGCGCCACCCAGAGCGTCTTGATGGCGCGCTTCAAAACCGAGGTGAAAGCAACGTCGAAGACGTAGCCTTCTTTGTTCATTTCGCGGCCCCCGTCAATTGCCTCCTGCATGCCCTTCTCACTCAGCCCAACGTCCGTCCAACCCGTAAACAGGTTCTCTTTGTTCCAGGTACTCTCTCCGTGCCTCAATAAAACGAGCTTGTACATGAATGCGTCTCCTCCATCACTCGAGATCTTGGCCATGCCCTGCCGAACTTCTTATTATAGCGGCGTTGGACGAACTTGCCAGAGCTTCACGAAAGCATGGTATTGCCCTAAATCTGTGTTGCCAGTTGCTATTTCCAGTCTCCGAATCGCCCTTTTGCTCCCAAATTTCGCTTTGATGGGGGTTTTTTGCATTGAAAAACCAGTTCGTTTTGAGCTTAAACCAGTTCGTTTTGGCATCCTTGAAAAGCTAAGTCGTTGATTTTAAACAACCTCTTCGGTTCGTTCCCTCTATTTAGTATCTTTTTTCTGTTTACTGCGCATTCTCCCCGCCGCCCGCCCCTCTCGGAACCCTTTCCCCGCTCCCCGGCCTGTTTCGCACTTGACCCACTACGGTAGGCTATAACAATTCCGGCCTCGTGTCAAGACCAAAGTACAGGTGTCAGGTGTTGCCTGGCAGAGGCTGGGTGCTGGGGCCAGGGGCCTGGCTTTGACCCATCAACACACATTTAGGACACTACTACCACGTCTGGACAATTGACACACCACTGGCGTAGTATGTGGGCGGATAGATATCGGAAATCAAAGGCTGTTCAGCGCATAAGGTGCGACCGCACCCATTGCATCTAATTTACGGCCCCGCGTTATTGTTTCATGCGGAGGCTGGAAATCGAAGAATTTCTCGCCGAAGAAATGGCACTTACCAAAGCCCAAGAAAAGTGGGTACGAGAACAGTCCGGAGCAGCAGTGAAGGCGCCTTGGGAAGAGGAAAGCCATCCGCCGTGGTATGAGCGCCACGCGGGTTTGGTTGCTCTTGTGGGTGTTGCAGCAGCAGTCGCAGGCGTAGTCGTAGCCGTTGCCTTCGTGTTGGCCCCGCATATGGAGAAGGATATGCGGAACGACCTCGCCGCAGATATTGATGCGAAACTCAAGAACAGGGGCATTGATCATTTATCTGAAGACGTTGCCGGTATACGGGGAAGACTAGACTCAATACAGCCCTTCGTTGAAGATTTGATCAAGGACCGGATGCACAGAGCCGCAAGGTTGAACCAAAAGGATTTTGGGTCTGAGCTTCCTCGCATAAAACAAGTTCTGACTGCCGCTGCCAAAGAAAACGTCACGGTTCCCATAGAGGACATAAAGGCGATAGGTAAGAATGCGATTGAAGCCTCAAGCGGCAATTCCAAACAAGCAAGCTTGGCGTGGCAGATCGTTCTGAATCTGGTTTCCTATCACTCATCTTTTAACAGCATGTACAAACCGACCGCCCCGCTAATTCCGCTGCGGAATGGCGTAGGTTTCAAATATTATTATGTTTCGGCTAAAAAGAACGATTTTCCCAAAGCAGAAATCACCAGAGAAGCAGGTGTACCATCTAAACAGGCTGCGAGGTATGATTTCATCGGAGTTGATCAGAATCTTGACAAACCTTTTGGGCCAGCTTTTTTGATTCTCACCGGAGGTTCTGTCATCTTAGATGGATTCCATATTAGAAATGCTGTTTTTGAAGGGGTTGAAATTCACTACGTCGGAGGACCAGTCATTCTTGAAAATGCGATCTTCATTAACTGCACCTTTGTAATTGGTAATAACGATCCAGGCCGCCGCCTAGGCGAAAGTATGCTGGCTTCATCCTCCGTGAACTTCAAAAACGCAGCTTAACTTACCAACACACATTTAGGACACTACCAAGTCAGTTGTCCCCATGCAGCAACATCCATCGTGGTCTTTGTGGTTTAACTACTGGCGTCAGGCGTGGCGGCAAAGGCCACATTCTAGAGTTTTCTCTGTTTCAAAGGCCGTTCCATCTGTGCTTATCGCTATACTTCAGTTCATTTGGTCTGGGTCCAACCGCTCCATCAAAGAGATGTGGATAATTATCGCCATCACTATCGGAGTTTACGCGGTTCTGTATGCCATCGAGACGCTTTGGAACTTCGCATCGCTTTCCCCGCCTTTGATGGATCAAGCAAAAACGGCGCAAATTAACGGCTTGGGCAGGCATCGGATAGGGCTTGAGGAGAACCTAAAAGAACTGAGCCTGGAAGTCGAAAGGCGAGGACTCGCTTGGCGAGAATGCGAGAAAAAACTTGCTGAACACCCGGTAATCCAACAGGAAAAGCGGCAACTCGATCTTGTCCAGTCTAAACTCCGCGATGTTACCCCGGAAGAAAGGCATGTGCTCCTGTTTATCCTTGACCATGGGAAAATATCCCGCTTTACGATTGACCGTCAACTTTCTACATGCAAGCAGAACATCAGGGATGCCGCCATAGGAAAAGGGATGAATACTGGACTGATTATGGAGGAATTAATTCCCGCTTCTCCTGACAAATACCTTTACATCGCTCCAGCACTCGAAGCGGCTCTCAAGACTGTCTTGGCAAGTCCAATATCGTAAAGCTGGTAGCGCGGACCGCCGGTTTTGCGGTTCGCGTCTTTTCCTTGGCCATCATCGCCACAGTGCCGTATCCTGTCGCGGTGTCGAAAACCCGGCGTCCTTTTCTTTCCGATTTCTTTATCGCCGTGCGCCTGCTCAGGCGGCGAGAAAAATTCGCCGAGCCTGATTCCGCCCTGTTGGCGCGAGCCTTCAACCGAGCGCGGGCACTGGATCGTTTTTACCTGTCACCATAACCCGGTGCGGGCCGGTCTGGTCAGGCGCCCGGAAGATTGCCGGTGGTCAAGCAACAACGAATACGCCGGCACGAGCGCCAACGAACAAAACGAACGCTGCGGTTTGATTGTCGACCGCGTGGGAATGCCCTCCGACGCGCGCGCACGAATTTGATCGCTCCATCAGGGGGCCGAAAAGACGCGGACCGCAAAACCGGCGGTCCGCGCTTGTATCTTGCCCCAGCTGGAATACAAGGAACTCACGGCCGCGTAAGGCATTGGATAACTCCACCATTTCTCGATTTGTCGATTACAATACAGAAGCTCAAAAGCTTCTTTCCTGACTTGTCCGTCATTACTCCCGCAGCATAGAAGCCAGAATCTGCATCCATCAGTTGAATAAGGTGAGGCGTCACGATAAACGGGTATGTGTCGGTCACTTGAACGGTGAGCTTAGGGGGAGAGCGAATGAAGGGCTTATCGGCTACCGGGATCTTACGCTCTGCTTTGAGCGCGTCATTTAGTTCCGTGAATATCCCCTTCTCTATCGCTTTGCGAGCCGCATAGTCGTCTTCACTCGGAATCGAATCGACCCACTTGAAAACATATTTCGAGTAGACATCGACATCTAAAGAGTATTACATAATATAGTGACATCCAAGAGCATTTCATGTATACTTGCCGGCATGGGACATCCAGCCGGAGTGAAACTTGATCGAGCGAAGTTAGAGCGGCGTCGTCTGCAGGCGGCGCGG
>JBAVYG010000198.1:0-7824 GCA_049698675.1 Terriglobia bacterium | reverse complement strand
ACGCTCGAGAACTTGGCCTGGACCAGAGCCGTTTCAACCACTGCCTCGCCAGTGGAGAAACCGCTTCGCGCGTCACCCAAAACCTCGCCGACGGTCACGCGCTGGGTGTGCGCGCCACACCTACCTTCTTCATCGGCCGGAGAATGATTGAAGGCCCCAGGGAATTCGGTCAGTTATCCCAGCTCGTCGAGCAGGAGTTGGCCAGCCGCGGCGCAACGCTGGCCAGCACCACGAGCATTTCTCAGAGTGCCGCAGTCCAGCCATCGTCGCAAACTCCCAAATCCCCTGCCCCGACGCCCGCCGGGGCAAAGGCACAGGATGCCAAGGCAGAATCTGCTGGTCTGTTCGGATCTAACCCAGGAGGATTACTCTCCGGCTTGCAGACATCTGTTGGCGCCTGCAGCGAGGCAGAGGCAAATAAGAAGCAGCCGGCCTTGATTGGGACAGCCGAGGTCCGTCAGCTTCTCGAAGCTACGCCGAAACCTCTGTTTGTGGACGTCAGGTCAGCCAAGGACTACGCTGGCGGGCGAATGCCCGGCGCTATAAACATGCCGGCGGAGAACTTTGCACGGGATTGGAACAAGCTACCCAAAGACAAGACCATCGTACTTTACGAGAGCGGACATTCCTCGGGTGACATCTGCGCTGCCAGCCGCGCCGCAGGGCGTGCCTTGCTCGAGTATGGATTCTCTTTCGAAAAGGTGAAGGTCTATCAAGATGGGCTTGGGGGGTGGGAGAAGGCCGGCCAGCCCATCCAACATGATTGAGGGTTGCGAGAAACAGTGACGCCTCGGTTGTGACGCTGGCACGCGCCTCGGCTGGCTGCGGGCCGCGCCGGGAGCGAGACATGCCGCCGGCACGGCGGCGCTATACACAAGGATCGCAACGAAAGGAGTCTTGCATGTCAAGACTCGCCGCATGCATCGACTCCGAAGCCTCCCTCTCGCGAGTCGAGGCAGCACGTCAAGAAGGGAAAGACCTCGGCGTTAACGGAACTCCCACGACTTTCGTCAACGGCAGGATCATTGTTGGACTGCCATCCCAAGCCACCTTCGATAAAATCGTCGACGAGGCCCTGCTGGCTGGGACAAAAAGTGGAACGGGTAGGAGGAGTCCCACACCGTGACCCGTTCTCGGTCGCCGATTCACGCCGATCGTCCCGCGCCACTTCGACGGGCGGGCGACCTTGGGTCAGCAGTTCCACGGCGCGCCAGCGGCCTCGTTCGAGCTGCTCTGGAGTTCCGGTCGGGCGCATAACTCACCTCCAGCCCGGACTATAGGACATTTATTATGCAGGAATCAATAGCATGAACCCGAAGCAAGTTTCGCCCGGCGAGGTCCTCGGACATTACCTCGTCGAGGAGTTTTTGGTTGAGGGCGGCTGGAGCGCCGTTTACCGCGCACGGGACCTAAGGTTGGAGCGGACAGTTGCTCTGAAGGTTCTCCTTGAGGGCCTGCAAGGGGATGACGCCACCTGGGGCAGGGCACTGCGCGAAGCGCGCCTGGCCTCCGCCCTCAGCCACCCTAACATCTGTGCTATTTACGACGTGGGCGAAGACGAAGGCCGAGCCTACGTCGCCATGGAATACATTGACGGTCGGCGGATCTCTGACCACATCCGGCACGGAGCCTTGCCCCCTGTTATGGTTATCTCCTACGGCGCAGGGATCGCCGGAGCGCTGGCGCACGCCCACGAACACGGCATCATTCACGGAGACATCAAGAGTTCGAACGTCCTGATTACAGAGGAAGGAATCGCCAAGTTAGTTGATTTTGGTCTCGCTAAGCGCTTCGGACCAGAAGAGCTGAAGACAGCGACGAGTTCTCGGTCGTCGCTGTCAGAGATCGGACCGATTGCGGGGACATTGAGCTACTTGGCCCCGGAGGTGCTACGCGGGAGACCAACAAGCGTTCAGAGTGATATCTGGGCGCTAGGAATTCTGTTGCACGAGATGGCCTATGGGAAGCTGCCCTTTAGGGGAGAGACACCATTCGAACTGAGCACGCAGATCATGACAGGTCAGCGCGAGGCACTGCCGCTCGGGCTACCCCACGTCCTCAATGCGGTCATTCAGGGCTGCACCGAGAAAGACCCCACGCTCCGCTACCAGAGCGCCGGAGAAGTGCTCGAGGTGCTCGATAGGGCATCCACCGGCTGGTCTCCCGAAGCACAAGAGCACCCGTCCACTTGGGTTAGGCGCATCTTGTTCCGCGGCGCGCTTGCCGCTGCACTCCTGTTTGGCCTGATCTTTGCCATTCCTTCCGCGCGTAACCTGATGCTCAGGCCCAACGCGGTCACAGTTCCGACCCCGGTCCCGGTACATGCCCGGGCGAGCCTGCCGAAACCCCCAACTGTAACCTCCCGAAGCAAGAGTACACGCAAGCCGGTGGCGGTGCGCCCTGAGCCCGATTTCCGCGCTTATTACGAGGACTTGCTGGCTCGAGTCAAAACCAAAATGCAAGCCCTGGTGGCCGTCATGCGCAAGCTGCTGGACGCTATCCACGGCACGGTCTGACACCAGTTGCCCTTTGACGGGATCGGACAGCGCTCGTCTGACGGCAATGGGCCTAAGGTTTTTCCCTCGATAAGGTAACCGCGTAATACATACCTTGATAGTACACTAAAAATAATTAACCCTATATTGACTTCCCGTAATCTATACCGTAGAATCACGCCTCCCTCGGCTTCCGTACCTATGCGCCACGTTTGTGGCTGACCTCGTGAAAGTGCGCGATCAAACCACCACCGCGGGCAACGCCTTACTTGTCATCTTAGTTGAAAGGTATTGAAAGACTTGTGAACTGATACCGTTTTGACAACCCGTGAAGGCAGCTTCAACAGGACATGATGGTTTTGCCCACTCCAAACCTCTCGCTCCTGACCAGCCTGGCAAGGGCCGTTCTGGCCACGGTTACGGTGGCGACGCTTGCACTAGCCGTGGGGGCCATGGTCCGGCGCTGGCATCACAATCGGTTTGACCGCCGGGTTAAGAGCCTCCGCACCCGTTATGCGCCCACACTGGCGAGGTTGTTGGCAGGCAAGCATTCGGCGCAATGTCTGGCAAGTCTGCGCACGCTGCCTTTATCCAGTCTCGAACTCCTCCTTGAACCACTACTTCTCAAATGCGTCTCCGCTCCCGC
Source organism: Terriglobia bacterium (assembly GCA_049698675.1). GTDB lineage: Bacteria > Acidobacteriota > Terriglobia > UBA7540 > UBA7540 > CAVROP01. The sequence goes on along the minus strand of JBAVYG010000198.1, from coordinate 4,683 downwards.
TCTCGCCACCGTCTTAGAAGAGCTGTGCCTGGAGCTTGGATTGATCGATGTTTGGCAGCGGCGGGTTCTCGATCAATTCGGGCCCCTTTCGTTGCGCGAGGCACTCTCAAACCCCGACGGTCTTCTCCATTTTTTTTCACGCCTGCACTTCTTGCTTCGTGCCCGAAGCGCAAGAAACCTCGGCCTGCTGCGCCACCAACCGAGCTGGCCCATTCTTGTAAAGGCCCTGGACGACCCGCATCCCGACGTCCAGCAGGTCGCTCTACGGTCGCTGGCCGCCATTCGCGAACCTCGAAGTTTCCCGGCGCTCCTGGATCGAATGCACAAAGCGGTCACGGAAAACCGTTCGCGTCTCTCCCTTTATTCTCTAAAGGTGGCGATGGCCAAGTTTCCGCTTTCCCAAGCCCCACAGCTCCTGCCTTCGCTACGCCACCCGCATCCGCGAGTCCGCTCGGCGGCGGCGGAGATTCTGCGCGAAATGGCGAAGAGCGAGCCGGCTGGGAAACCAGCCCTTTTGCAGTACAAGAGCGTGTTCGACCGCGAGTTGGCCACGCTCACTTCCGATGCTGATCCTGAGGTCCGCGCCCTGGCTGCCGAGGTGATTGCGCATCTCGATACTGCGGTCTCCAGCTCTGTTTTGCGCCAGGTGCTTCAAGATCCTCAATGGTCTGTTCGGAGGGACGCGTTGCAGACCTTGGCTCAGCGGCCAGGGCTTTTGCCGATGGCCGAAGTCCAGGGGTTCCTCACGGATCCCCATCGGATGGTCCGCCAAGCTGCGCTGCGGGCGCTTCTTGCTTACGGACGCGAGGGTGTTTCCAAGCTTTACGAGCATTTCCTGGAGACGGAGGATGAAACCCTGAGGGTACAGATCCTCGAGGAGCTGCAACACGCGGGTCTGGTTTTGAGCCTCCTGCAAAACTACGGCGAAAGCCCGGGCAATCTGGAGACTCGGGTGGTGGAGCGACTCGTGACCGTGGGCGCCGCTCGTTATCTTTATACGGCACTCAGTAACAGCTCCGGCCGTCAGCTCCTCCAGATTCTGTTTGAGGTGCTTGGGGAACGCCGCGAGCCGAAGATTGAAGCCTGGGTTAGACTCTGCGCCGCTCTTGATGCGGCCCGCGAGCCGGATCAGACCGCTTACGGCCACTCGAAGCTGGCCACCTGAAAGGACTCCCCCATGGACATGTGGGGATCGCTTTTCGAACATGCCTTGATTCTCTTCAACCTGCTGATTCTCTCCTACTTCGTAGTAGGGAACGGGGTCTATACGGCTCTGATGGTCATGTCTCTGAGGGCCATATGGATTCATTCTCGACGAGTGGTCTACCAGGGGTTGGCCGAGTTGCGAGGCTCGTCCCTCACGCCTCCGGTCACCATCATCGTGCCCGCCTGGAACGAAGAACGCATTATCGTGGAAACGGTTCGCTCCGCCCTGGGGGTGGATTACCCGTGGACCTCGGTAATCGTGGTCGATGACGGATCGACCGATTCAACTCTGAAGCGATTGGCGGCAGCCTTCAAGTTGGCCCCCATGGATCAGGTTTACCACCCTGCCCTTCCCACTTGTGCCGTGCGCTGCTTTTACTTTAATCCTCACCTCCCCAATCTCCTGGTAGTTCACAAGCAAAGGGGTGGCAAGCCCGACGCGCTGAATACGGGAATCAACCTCTGCCGCACCCCCTATTTCTGCTGCCTGGACGCGGATTGCATCCTGGAACGCGATTCGCTTTTGCGCCTGATGGATCCCATCCTCAGGTCGCCAAGGGAAACTATTGTCAGCGGAGGCATCGTCCGAATCATCAATGGATGTACGGGAAGAAGTGGCCAGATCGTTAAATTGGGACTCCCGGCAACTTCCTTGGAGCGCTTTCAGGTTGTGGAATACCTGCGCAGCTTCCTCACGGGACGGAACGGCTGGTCGCTGCTGGGAGGGACCGTGATCGTCTCGGGAGCTCTCGCCCTATTCCAGCATAAGGCTGTAATGGAGGTGGGCGGGTTCAGCGCCGATACCGTCACCGAGGACATGGATCTCATCATCACGTTGCGCCACTGGGCGGCCGAAAACAAGCGTGCCATTGAAATGTCATTCACTTCCGATCCTGTTTGCTGGACCGAGTGCCCGGCCTCGCTGAGCATGCTGAGCCGCCAAAGGCGTCGTTGGCAATTGGGGCTCTGCCAGACCCTCCGGAAACATCGCAAGATGCTCTTCCGCCGTCGGTATGGGATGGTCGGCTTATTCAGCTTGCCCTTCCATCTCTATGTTGAAGGACTGGGCGCCGTCGTCGAATTCCTTGGATATCTTCTGGTGCCTCTAGCCTTCTTTAGTGGGCTTATGTCCCCAGCACTGCTGCTCTTATTCATTCTGCTGGGTCTGGCTTATGGTGGTTTCCTGTCGGTAGGGGCTGTGCTCCTCGAGGAGTTGACCTACCGACGCTACCCCAGGCCTCGAGACCTCTTGGTATTGCTCGCTTACGGGATGCTCGAAAACATGGGTTACCGCCAACTCATTCTTTTCTTTCGCGTCCAAGGAACGATGAAATTCCTGGTTGGATCGCACCGGTGGGAGAAGGTAATGCACAAAGGACAATCACTCTCTTCGGATGCGACGGACTTGACTCCTGCCTCCGCGCATGTGAGCGCGGGAAAAGCAGGTTAATCCCTCAATGGGCGTCTGCCTGAGGGGGAATGATGGCGCATCGCCACTCAAGATCGCGGTTATTTCGCGCTTTCCGGGAAGTGCCGCCGCCTGTTCTTTTCTTAGCGATGATCCTGCTTCAGCCTGGCTCCGCGGGTCTCCGTGGACAAACCCCTCTGTCGCCCAGAGAACCGGCCCCTGCCACGGGAGAGTCGCCAAACCAGGCTGCCCATCCGACCCTCGCCAAATCCGGGGGCCCGCTCCCTGGAAATTCCCCTCCCCTTAAACAATCCGCTGTCGCCTACCTGAGGCGCGGGGACTTCCCGGCCGCGATCCAAGCCTATAAGCAAGCCTTGAAACTTGACCCCAGTGATCGTGACCTCAAGCTCGGTCTGGCTCGGGCGCTTAGCCTGAGTGGCCACCAAGAACAGTCGAAAAGCTTATACCAGGATCTCCTGGCGAAAACCCCGCAAGACGCCGACGCGCTGGAGGGTCTGGGGCATGCCTTTCTCCGCTCGGATGATCCCCTCGAGGCGCGCTCTGTTTTCGCGCATCTCCTGGCGATGCACCCTGCCAATCCTGAATTTCAGATCGACTTGGCTCGGGCCGAGACACGCTTGGGCAAATACAAGCAAGCCCGGGAGATCCTCGCCTCGGTTCTCACCGTCCAACCCCGAAACCGCGAGGCGCGCTTGCAGCTCGCCTATGCGAAACTATATCCAGGCAGGTATGCAGCAGCGCTCTCCAATTTCACCCAACTGCTGAAGGTTGACCCGACAGATTTTGATGCCTTGCTCGGCAATGCGCGCGTCTTCTATTTTCGCGGTGACATTGGCTATTCCTACGCGCTCGTCAGCAAGCTGGTAGAAGATCGCCCCAACGACTTCGACGCACTCCTCTTGCTCGCCAACTTGGAGCGTGCCCGCCACCAGCGGCGGCAGGCTCTTGAACTCCTTGCACGACTAAATCAATTGAGCCCCGGTAACCCTGAATCAGGTCAGCTCGAGAGGGCTCTTCGCCAGGAACAAGAGGTCACCTTTCACGCTTCCGCCTCCTACGCGCGTGAAACCAGCGCCGGCAACGGTTCCCCGGATCTGATCGGCTTTTCCGGCCAGGACCTGCGGCGATTTGGATATGAGTCAAGCGTTGGCTTTTCTGCGTTGCCCCGAACGCGCTCGTCACTTTCCTTTGACGCGTTGCCTACGACAAGCCCGGGAGCAATCGGTGGAGCGGCCGTCCCCTCAGAGTTCATGTACCGCCAAACGACAGCGATTTATCCAAACCTTATACTGCGCGGGGGCGTGGGCTTGATACGATTCGGCCCAGGCGCGTTGCAAAACATTCTAGGCCGGTCCCAACCTGTCTCCACAGCAACCTGCCGCCCTCTGGGATTCGTGGGGGCGAGCTACACCTTGAAGAAAAACCTCACCCTTGATTTGTCCCTGGCTCGCGACGCCGTACCCTATACTCCCCTTTCTGTGCGCATGGGCGTCATGGAAACTGGCTTGGACGGAGGATTGAAATTTTCCTTTGCTCCGCACACGGAGCTGCGGGTTGATTATTTCCTCGCCCATTACTCATCCATCCGATTCCAGCAGCTTGACCTCGTAAATGGAACCCCGAGCCTGGTGGAAGGCACGGCGGTCCACGACCGGGCACATGGTGGTTCCGTGGCCCTTGTGCGGAACATCCTTCGGTTAGAGCATTCGTCGTTAGACATGGGATACGAAGGTCGGGTGTACGGTTTTGCCCCGTCTCAGTCCAGTGTTTATATGGGGTTCTTTAACCCCTCGTTCTATCAAGTGCACCAACTCACAGCACGGCTTTTTGGCGTCCTCCGGGGCCCGCTCGGCTACGATTTTGCCGGCGGGTTAGGTGTACAACAAGTGGAGAAGCACCAACCTCTGACCCAGGCCTTGAATTTGAATCCTGGCCTTTCTCTTAGGATCAACGCCCGCCTTTCCTTCAAGCTGGGATACACGTATTACAACTACGCGCAAAGCCTGGGTGTGATTCGGGGTAACGCGGTCACTTTATCGACAGATTCC
>JBAVYG010000197.1:0-9029 GCA_049698675.1 Terriglobia bacterium | reverse complement strand
TAACAATTTCGCTCTCCGTGGGCACCTCCGCTCACCCGGCGAAGTGCTCTCGAAAATGGCTCTTTCCTCGCACTGCCCCGCTTGAAGCGTCCAAATCGCACCGTTTCTGCCTCCGGTGCGCATCGGGCTCCCAACTCTCCGAAGTTGCTGCCGCGCGATACGGGGGCTTGACGCGCGGGGGAGGGGGCGGGTATCATTATGCGCCGGGATAAACCGGCATGTTGTTGGGAATGCAAGAGTCCTACAAGAAAGGAGAAAGCGAATCCATCTTGGCCCCGAGTCTTACGGACGGCGTCGTGAGGCGTCGGCCGAAGCGTAGACAGGGGTATCGGTGGGCCGGGCTATTGAGCTTCGAAAAACGCGGATCAGGGTGCTGACCTCGTAATGATAGAGGGAAGGCAACACGGCTGGCTGCGCTAGACGCGAGTGGTCAGCCGGCCCTGCGTAGTCGAAGAACCTGCGCACGCTGAGAAACAACATGCACGAGAACCGGGAGACCTCTGGGGTGCCTCGATCCAGTGGAGATCGAGGCCGGTCCGAGAAGGTGCAAAGCCGAACGTCGGACATGCACGCTCTGGAGGGGTCGGACCGCGCCGTATTACCGATGAATCAGCCGAACAAAGAAGGGCAACCTTCGGCGGAGGTTGAGGAGGAAAGGGTGCGGACCAAGGAGAACATCGCTCAGTCCAACACGAGCCCGACACAGAGCGGGGAACGAGTGTCCCAGGGTTGGGGCGCTGGGTGAGGCCATGAATGCAAAACCGAAGGGCTCGCCAGATCGGAGCCCTTTTGTATGGCGGGACACAAACTGGGGTGATCGGCGGCGAGCACGAAAGCGACGACGAAAAACGGGACGCGCACAGCCATTTTCATACATGGTCCAGCCCCTTACGAGCCTGCGGCCAGCGCTTTGCAGGGCTGCGAACCCGTCTTTCTGTGTCTCTGCGCCGGGGGGTTCGATCTTCAGAGCCTCCGCACCGCGGGGATGCGGAGACATCGCTGGCCTTGGCATCCGCTGCGCCCTAAGCGATCCGAGCTGTCTCCCCAGCACTGCGCTTCAGCCGAGGCCAGCACCTGTTTCAACTGCGACAAAAACCCCACCACGACAAAAGACGAAGACCATGAGAAACCAAAAACAAAGAAACCAAAACTCAAAAAGGAGACACTTCTAATGAGCGAAAAATGGGAGCATTTCCAGGTGTCCTCTCTGGGCGAGGTTCATGTTAGAATCTGTGCCGTGAATCGTCCCGGAGGTGAAGACATGGGTCTTGCCAGGTTTAAAATTGTATCGCTGGCCGTCTTGTCTTGCTCCTTGGCCGCAGCGGGACAAGAGAAAGACTATCGAGGAAAGCCTTTCCAGGACAGCGTGTACCACGTCGGGGCACAAAAGATTCCCGGGCAGGTGCAATGTGCGTATTACGATCTGGGCGGGGAGGGCGTGGCCTATCACGACACGGATGCGATCAACAAAGGAAGCGGCGTCCTAAACCCGGCGGATGGAACCTACCTGAATCAGTTTCGCATGAACGAGGGGGTGGACACCTCCTATACCAAGTTTCGTCGCGATGTCCTAATAGACGACAGCCCGTATGATTTGGTCGTGCCCCCGGAAAATCAGCTCTATGTCGGCTGGACCGACCCGGGCGAGTGGTTTAAAATGACTGTCGAGGTGGCCCGCGCCGAAACTTACACGATGGACCTTTTGTATACATCAAACGGCGGCGGCGTGATCTCACTGGACCTCGACGGGGAGAAGCTGACTGGTCCATTGGAGATTGTGTCCACGAAAAACGACGCTGACCCGGTTGCTTGGCGTCAATGGCATCATTGGAATGTCATGAAGGACTTGGCGGTGGCATCATTACCCAAGGGAAAGCACGTTCTCACCGTTCACATTCTCACCAACGGCAATATGAATCTTGCCTATTTTGATTTCAAGGATCGGAAGCCTGCCTCTCCAGGAGGGTCGAATGAGAAATAAGAAATCCGGTGACAAAGGCCACGATCGTCGGGAGTTCATCAAGATAGGCGGAGCCTTCACGGCGGGGGTGCTGGCGAATGCCGCGCTGCCAATAACCGTACGCGCCGATGCCGGTGTGACATCGAACTCGGCCACTCCGGAGGCCATGCCTACTCGGAACCTGGGGAAGACGGGCTATCGTGTGGGCATTTTCAGCTTGGGAGGCCAAGCGGCGCTGGAGGTCGGGAACAATGATGCGGTGGCAGTGCCGATCATCAACCGGGCGCTGGACCTAGGCGTCAACTATCTTGACACCTCCTCAATTTATGGGGGACCCGATCGCTGGAGCGAACGCTATCTCGGCCAAGTCATCAAGAAACGCCGCGCGCAGGCGTTTCTGGCCAGCAAGACCAAGGAGCGCACTCGCGACGCGTCGCTGCACATGCTCGAAGAATCGCTCACACTGCTCCAAACCGACCATCTCGACTTGTGGCAGCTTCACGACGTCGGCACGATTGGCGAGGTCAACCTGATCTTTGGCAAGGGCGGCGCAATGGAAGCGCTCACCGAGGCGCGGGAACAAAAGATGGTGCGCTTTCTGGGACTAACCGGCCATTTTCGTCCAGAACCGCTGATGGAGGCCATGCGCCGGTTTCCGTTCGATTGCATCCTCATGGTTTTGAGCGCGGCCGACCCGCACCACTTCAGCTTCCAGGAACAACTCTTACCCATGGCCGTCGAACACCAGATGGGCATCATCGCGATGAAAATACCGGGGCGAGGGCGGCTTCTCTCTTCCTGGACGCCGCCGTCGCTCGAGGAACAGAAGCATTCCTGGGAAGGCATGGTGATTGCTAACAGCCCGGGCACGCTGCAAATGCGCGAAGCGCTGTACTACACGCTTTCGCATCCTGTGTCCACGGTGATTATCGGGTGTGACTCGATCGCGCAGCTCGAGGAAAACGTGAAACTGGCCCGCGAGTTTACGCCCCTCAGCCAAAAACAGATGGCCGCGCTTCAGGACAAAGCGGAGCCGGTGTCAAAGCAGGCGCTCTTTTTCCGGTTTTACGACCACGCGTAGAGTGGGTTCGGCGCGGCGGGAATTAGAGGTTCTATATCCTTAAGGGGCGCTCCAGAATGGAAGCAACCATGGCTTTTTGTGAGCCCGCTCGGGTTCCCTCAAGCGGGCTTCACGGGGCCTCCATACTGCCAGCTTCTACCGACCTTCCCCATCTTCCTGGCGCCCCCCCACTCACACTTATGACCAAACGAGCGAAGTGATTGAGTCCGGGGGAAGCACAAGATCCAAGGTGCGAGAACCCAGCGTACACTGCACTCGCTGCTCCAGGCTGCTGTCACTGTTTGTTAATACCAGCACGCGGCTGCCATCCGTATTCTCCGCCGCGACGTGATTAATTCCGGGCAAGTCACCCGAAGATGCGAAAATGTGCGCCCCTCTTTGAATGAGTTTTGAGTAATGAGAGAAGGCGTAATAGTTCCCGCTGTACGAGAGTTGCTGCGACTTGGTATCAACACAAACGAGGCCGCCGGGCCGGTTGGGACGGGGCGGGGTCGTGATATCAGGCCGGCCGTTTTCATTCAGGAGAAGGTTCCAGACGCAAATCATGCGGGCCCAGTTGCGGAGCATGTCCGTGAAGGCATTAGACCATCGGGCCCAGTCCGTCCCGTAGGGCGGAAAAGCAAACCGGTGATGTTCTTCCGGCGTAAAGAGGTGTGCAGGAGGTCCCCCCTCCGTAAAGTACATGTGCTTATCGGGAAACATATCGCGCACCCGGCTCATCGCATCCGGCGTCCCCGCGTAGGAGTGCCAGGCGACACCGTCCACGTACTTATACACTCCCTGGTTGCTCAGTTCATCGACGACGCGGCCCCAAAGGTCATAGTTGTGATCGAGAATCCAGATTTTAGTGTCCGGCGCGGCTTTTTCCAGAGCAGGGCCCAGGTGATTCATCACGAAGCCCATTTCGTATTGCTGCCCCCAGAGCGTGGCCGGAAAATGCCCATCCTGGTCGGTGTCCACTTCGTTATTGACGGTGACCGCCTGAACCTTCACGCCGGCGTCGGCGTAAGCCTGAAGAAACTTGACGAAATATTGCGCCAGGGGGGCGAACCAGTGCTCGCGCATCGAGCCGCCCAGCATCGAACCGCCCGTCTTCATCCATCCGGGAGGACTCCACACGCACGAGAAGAGGTAAAGATCGGGATTGATCTCTCTCGCCTGGCGGAGTATGGGAAGCAGATAGGGGCGATCATGGTCGATGCTGAATCGCTTCAATTCGGGGTCTTCGGGGCCATCGTCGTAGCTATACATCTCGGTGGTGTAATCGCTCGACCCAATGCAGGTTCGTCCCACGGACAGGCGCAGTCCCGCCGGCCCATAGAGATCCAGCAGAAGCGCGTGGCGGGCCTCGGCCGCCATCTGATTCATGAGATAGCAAGAGGCATCCGTGAAGGCGCCTCCGAATCCCACCAGTTCCTGGTAGAGTGCGCCGGGGTCAAGATGAACGCCCAGGGGAGAGACTCCCGACCCGGTTTTCCATTGGGGCGGCGATTCGATCGGTTGGAACTTCTTATCCTTGGTCGTAATCCAGGCGCGTACGGGTCCGGGAGCGGCTTCGGACTCGGCGTGCAACTGAGCCGTGCCTGCCACGGCTGCGACTGCGCCAGCAGACGCAGAAAGCTTCAGAAATTCGCGACGATTTGTGGTATTCATGATCGCCCTCCTTAGGCTGTGTCGCTCTTCTTGGCCAGCGGGAGACGTGCCGCTGACATTAGCTACGCTTTCAGGCCATTGCTGAATATCGTTGTGCACTTGTGAATGCAAGATGTCAACTCACGTGACCCACGTAATCGGGTGCGTTCACTTGAACGTGGAATCCATCCGGGTCGTAGAACTTGAAAGATTCCTTTGCAGTGGGATCCGAGAATTTCAAGCCACGTTCCCTCAACTTTGCGCGAACTTCATCAGCGTTGAAGTTGGCAATTCCAAAGTCGTAGTGATCGACTGTAGCGGTCTTACTCTCGCCTTGCTCAATGCCAAAAAAGGAGTCTCCCACGCCCAGAATATGTACCGTCGCCGACTGCTGCTTGAGCGGCATCCCGAAGAACTCCTGGTAGAATTGCGACGTGCGGTGGAGGTCGGGGACCCGCACGGTGACGTGGTTTATGCTAACCGCCCGGAAGCCTGTGGGCACAGGAGTTGCGAGCGCAGCCGGCGCCGCGTGTGCCCCAGCGGCCACGGCGGCGAGGGAAACGGCGAACTGGCGGCGACTCAACTTGCCACGCTCCAAATCATCCAGCATTCTCTCTATGGTTTCGATCATACGGTCCTCCTGTAGATGTGTCGTGAGCTTCGGCAAGGCTGCGAAAATCGTGATATTGGGTCAATGGCCGGTGCGTAGGATCGTGAAGCCACATAGTATGGCCGCCTTAAATGTGACTCTTCAATTTGTCCGGTTGCAGACTGGTATTATACCGACGCGGAAAAACTATCAAGGAAAAAATTGGTATTTGTTGAACATGTAAACAGATTCTACCTCATCTCAGTGATTTATTGACAATGGTCAATGTGTGGAAGGCCCGAAGTTGCTGGTTGAAGTTGTGAGGGCAAGGGATCATTGTGAGAAACCAGAACCCTGTTGCGTGGATTGTTGCCCTATACCCGCGTAGAAGTGCCCTACGCCAGTGCAGGATCGCAGTAGAAGAATCTACCCCCGGCGATTACCCACGATCAACGGCGTAGTGTTTACCGACAATTTCTGCCCCCAGATTCCTGGCGATAAATCCCCCTTCCCACCAATGATTTTCAGGTGATCGATATCGCCGGGAGCGGATTGGGCCTGAAAAGTCGGCTTTCCGTACGGATCAAAAGCCACGACTTCCCGATATCAGTTATGGCTGGGCGCGTTTTTGGCCGCACACAGCGATCGCGGACAAGTACGCCAAGGTTCCTATCGCCCAGACTATCACCGTAAACGACAGGTGGACAGACGTCTTCCACGTCACCGGCCAGGTTTATCCGGAAATCGAAGAGTACCATATGGACGCGCACTTTCTTTCCCCCCGGCTCATCTATCGCAACCTCGGAAATGGCAAGTTCAAGGACGGTTCAAAGGAAATGGGCCCAGGCGCAACGGCAGAATTTTCCAGCCGCGGTTGCGCCTTCGGCGACTATGATAACGATGGTGACATCGACGTGCTGGTCCTGAACATGAACGATTACCCGTCGCTTCTGCGGAACGACGGCGGCAACAAGAAGAATTGGATCACCATCAAATTGCTCGGCACCCAGTGTAATCGTACCGCCATCGGCGCGCGCGTAAAAGTGGTGACCGGAAAGCATGCGCAAATCGATGAGGTCCATGCCGGCACGAGCGTGATGTCGCAGAGCGACCTGCGCCTCCATTTTGGTTTGGGACTAGCTCCGCGGGTGGACCTGATCGAGGTCCACTGGCCCACCACCAGAAGGTGGAGAGATTTACGAACATCGCCGCCAATCAATTCCTCACCATTAAGGAAGGCACAGGAATCATCAAACACGACAAGCCCAACCCCGCCGCGAAACCCTGACGCCTCATACTAGGCCCTTTGGATATGGTCATCCGGCAAACCGATGCCCGCAATACGTGAAAGCCTTTCTGTCCTGTTGCCTCCGCCGGCGGCCATCGCGAAACAGCCGTTTCGCGCCGCCGCTTCTGCAATCGTGGTGATCCCATCGCCTCGTTTAGCTAAGCGAATCTCGGGATTGATGTTGTGCTGTTTGAAAATTTCGATGAGACGGTCGCGCAGGCTGCCTTGGTTTTCCGCGCCGGTAGCATTGTTAAGTATGACGGTGAAGTGTCGAGCTTGGCATCGTAAGATTTACGGGGTTTTGCCTGCCTTCGCCGGGGCTTCGATTCCTCACCCCGCGCGGTTGTCAAGAACATGGTCCAGAATACCAATCGCTCCCACCCAAACAAGGGCAGCGCAATAGCCGCCTACGACATCGCTCGGGTAATGCACTCCCAGATAGATGCGCGAAACTCCGATAAGCCCGACAAGCAGTGCAGCGCATGTCCAGATAAACAATCGTGCCCTTGGCGTTGGAGCGTGCGCGGAAAGAATTCCTGCCAACACCCCATAGAAACAAAGCGATGTGAAAGCATGGCCGCTCGGAAAACTATACGAGCTTGGGGCCGTCCCGAAAAAGGGGACGGGACGACCACGGTGGAATGCATGCTTCAACGCCAGATCAAGAGCGACCGCACCCGCCATGGTAATGGCCATCAAATCAGCCGCTCGAGGGCGATGGATGTATAAAAATATTACAATCGTGAGGAGACTCAGCGCCACCAGGAATGTTCCCGAACCGAGAAATGAAAAAACTTGCATCGCGCTGGTCATTGCCGGCGAAGCGAGTCGGTGGATTGCTGCCCGCACGGCATCATCGAATGTCTGCGTCTCTGATTCGAGCATCTCTTCCGCCAGCCAGCCGAATGATAACAGGGCCGCGGCGGCAACGACGATGCTGCCGATGAGGAAAAAACCGAGTTTGACCTTTTTGGGTTCGGTCACAGGGAGTCCATAATACGCGGAATCGGGCACTACGACGAGGTCGTTTTTTCTTGCGCTCGCTTATTACCGGGGCAGAATGACTCGCGTAAACTCGCGTTCAAGGTTAGCCTGAGAAGCAGTCTGGAAACAGGGTTGAGAGAAGGCCCGAGCCTCTGGCTGTCCAACGACAACGGGGAGCCACGCGCGGGGTTCAGTGTGGACAAGGGCGAACCCTACCGGGAATTTGTTCTCGAAGACACCGAGAATCCGTTCCTATACGGTTGGGAGCAACTATTCCCAGGCTGGTTATGACCACGCCTCGTTTGAGCATCAGTGTGCCTCCAGAGATGTCCCCATTTTACGGCGACTCAGACTACTATCAACCCGGAATTTCCCATCACGGCCATGACCGGGCGCGGACAAAGTCCTTGAAAACGAACTTGGCCGGAGTTATAAACGAGTGGAGGCCCGCGCCGGTCGTGGGCCAAAGTTATCTGGGAAACCCCGGATTATGTTGATTAACGCTCAAAACCACGTTAGTCCGCATCAGCTTCCCGGCCACCTGATCCGCGTGCTGTGCCGCCACGCCGACGAACGCCCGCGGCAACCGGCCTTCGTCCATCTGCTCGACGGCCAGGGCGATCACGCCAGTCTGACCTACGCCCAGCTCGATCGGCGAGCCCGAGCCATCGCGGCTCGCTTGCAGGACTTGGGCTTTGCCGGCCAGTGCGTGCTGCTGGTCTATCCGCCCGGCCTCGACTTCATTACGGCTTTCTTCGGCTGCCTGTACGCCGGTTGCGTAGCGGTGCCGACCTACCCGCCGCATCGCCACCGCATACTCGAGCGCTTCCAGGCCGTCGCCGCCGATGCCGGGGCACGCATCGCCTTGAGCAACACCTCGGGCGCGGCTCAGTTCCAGGCCAGAATGGAAGCGGAAAAAAGCGGTCAAGCGGCCACTTCCTCCCAGCTCTCGTGGCTCGCCACCGACGAGATTCCCGACGCCTTGGCCAAGCGCTGGCAAGAACCGGCCATCGCCCCCGACACCCTTGCCCTGCTCCAGTACACCTCCGGCTCGACCAGCCGGCCCAAGGGCGTCATGCTCAGTCACGCGAACCTCATGGCCAACATCCACACCATCCATCAGGCTTTCGGCATACAGTACGAAGACAGCAGCGTGTTCTGGCTGCCCATGTACCATGACATGGGGCTGGTGGGTGGCGTTCTGGTCCCGGTGTTCGCCGGTGTGACAAACGTTTCCATCTCGCCGGCCACGTTCCTCCAGAGCCCCATCACCTGGCTGGCCGCCATCAGCAAGTACCGGGCCACCATCTCCGGCGGGCCCAACTTCGCCTACGATCTTTGTATTCGCAAGATCACCGAGGAGCAGCGTGCCACCCTCGACCTTTCCTCCTGGGCATTGGCCTTCGTCGGCGGCGAACCCATTGAGCCCGGAACGCTCGAACGCTTTGCCGCCGCGTTCGCCCCCTGCGGCTTCAAACCCGGAGCCCTTTATTGC
>JBAVYG010000196.1:0-1621 GCA_049698675.1 Terriglobia bacterium | reverse complement strand
GAACTCGCCCGCAGTGCCGGCCCGCGAGTCCTTGTGCCGGCCTGTGGGACGGGCGGGCATGTCGCGGCGCTGGCCGAGAGGGGCTTCAGCGTCCTTGGCTTCGACGCCGATGAAGACGCGGTGGCATTCGCCCAGCAACGAATCAACCAAGAGGCGGATGCCATCTTTGCAGCCGGCGGCGAAGCCAAAGTGAGCCTCCTGAAGATGGAGCAAGCCGGGGAACTCGGTCCCACCTACAACGCAGCCTTCTGCTTGGGCAATGCCCTGCCGGGCATCTCGGGCGAGGGGCAGTTGCTGGCAGCCTTAAAAGGCATTGCAGGCGCCTTGCGAGCTGGAGGCATATTGCTCACGCAAAACCTCAACTACGACCTCCGATGGGAAGAGAAGGCCCATTGGTTCCCGTTGCTTTCGGGAGAAACCGCCCAAGAAGAAGTCTTGCTGGTGAAATTTGCCGACTACGAACAAGAAGCTATCAACTTTCATGCCATGTTTCTGGTGCGCGAAAAGGCAGGGGCAAAGTGGCAATCCCACGTCAGAAGTTCTCGGCAGATCCCTCTTTTTCGCAACCTCCTCGCCCAGCTTCTAACTCGAGCTGGTTTTGGGAAGATGCGATTTTGGGGCGATTACGCCAAGTCACCGTTCGATCCGGTAAAATCGAACGACCTGCTGGCGGCGGCAGAAAAACTATAACTCTCGCTTCCGGTTGAAGGTAATTCCTCAGCAGCGGAATGCGCGTTGCAGCCTTGAGCTTTGCCAGGCGCGCAAAATCCAAGTGCGGGAACTTCGTGTAGAAGCCGTGGGCATTGTCACTCGAATTCGAAAGCGCACACCGCCTGGGTGTGCTCCGCTTTCTGGTTTCTGATAGTCCCCCGCCATCACCCTTTTTTCGCTTGTGCCGCCAGGGCCTCGACCTCCAGGCGGGTGGGCAGGGAAGGCTGAGCGCCCAATTTGCTCGCCGCCAAAGCACCGGCACAATTTGCGAAGCGAATGGCATGGTCGAGGTCGTGGCCGGCAGCCAGTTCAACTGTAAGAGCTGCTGTAAATGCATCGCCTGCTGCCGTGGGATCAACAGGGGTAACCTTGCAGGCGGGAAAGTGTCTTGACTTCTTTGCGGTCACCAGCATTGAGCCGTCGCTGCCCAGCTTTAGAACCACTGTCTTTACACCCAATGAGATGAGTTTTTCAGCCGCCTCGCGCGCCGAAACTCGTCCGCGAACTTCCTCGCCGGTCAGGCGCGCGAGTTCTGTCTCATTGGGTGAGACAACGTCGGCCAAGGTCAAAATCTCCATCGGGCAGTACCGGGGTGGACCCGCGTCAAGCACCGTCAATTTGCCGGCCTTCCGACCCAGGCGCAGTGCTGCTTCCACAACTTCTAATGGGATTTCCAGCACGGTCGAAAGCGCATCCGCGCGCTCAATGACATCCTTTGCCCGCTCGATGTCGGCAGGTGTCAGGCTGAAGTTCGCGGCTGGGTCAACCGTAATGCAATTGTTTCGGTTCTGTCAAAAGTTCTATGAAAGAGCCATGAGAGGCGAGCAGGGCAAGAGGCGGGAGGGCACCGCGGGAAGAGTCGCAGGGATAAAGGGGTGGTGAAGGGAGGGTTTGGATTTATCGCTTTGGT
>JBAVYG010000195.1:0-3724 GCA_049698675.1 Terriglobia bacterium | reverse complement strand
GTCCAAAAAGGGACTTGCATTCCTTGCTTTATAATTCACCATTCACTATTCATTCCGTCGTCGTAAACCTTTGTAAAATGTAAGGATCAGATACAGCGCGAGAGATTGCAACGCGCTATACTTCTTTCCCTGTGCAATGAAAAGCCGGTGGCGGCTGACTGGACACCGCGAGAGCGGCATCATCGCGTGGGCGAGGCAGCAGAGCAAGTTGGCATGAACAATCAGACTTCCACTACCGCCGGAATCTCTCCTCAACAGGGCGAACCACTTGTCGCACTGTTGCAAAAAGCATTCGGCTTCTCTTCATTTCGCGCCAACCAGGAAGCCGTCTGTCGTGCCGCAATCGCAGGCCGGGACGTGCTCCTGGTCATGCCTACGGGGTCCGGGAAATCTCTCTGCTATCAACTTCCAACCATCGCGCGCGGCGGCACGGCACTGGTCGTCAGCCCCTTGATCGCCCTGATGGACGACCAGGCATCCAAGCTCGCCGCACTCGGTTTCAAAGTCGCACGCGTTCATTCCGGGCTGGACCGGATGACCTCCCGCCAGTCCTGCCGGGACTATCTGAGCGGCGGGCTGCAATTTATGTTCATCGCCCCTGAGCGCTTGCGGGTCACGGGGTTCGCCGAAATGCTCGCCAAGCGGAAGCCGACGCTGATCGCCATTGACGAAGCGCATTGCATTTCGCAATGGGGGCACGACTTTCGTCCGGATTACCGCATGCTGGGCCAATACCTCCCGGCTTTGCGTCCCGCTCCGGTCATGGCGCTCACCGCCACGGCAACACCCATCGTGCAGAACGATATCATCAACCAACTTCGCCTGCTTGAGCCGGCTCGATGCATCCACGGTTTTCGCCGCGAGAATCTCGCCATCGAGGTAGTGGAGGTGCCGCGACCCATGCGCCCTCAACTCACTTGCGAACTTCTCAACGACCCCGCGCGGCGTCCGGCAATCGTTTATGCGCCAACCCGCAAAGAAGCCGAGGCGCTCGCCATCGATCTGTCACGACTTTTCCCGGTCGCCGCCTACCACGCCGGCTTGGAATCCGAACAAAGGGAGCGCGTGCAGAAGGCCTTTGTGGGCAGCAGGCTCGAGGCGGTTGTCGCCACCATCGCTTTCGGCATGGGCATTGACAAGCCGGACGTGCGCACCATCATCCGCACCGCGCTGCCAGGAAGCATCGAAGCCTACTACCAAGAGATCGGACGCGCCGGCCGTGATGGGAAGCCAAGCCGGACCATCCTCATGCATTCCTACGCAGACCTGCGCATTCACGAGTATTTCTTCGAGCACGATTACCCACCCGTGGAAAATCTGGAGGCGATCTTTCAGCGACTCCGCCGTGAACCCCAACCGAAAGATGCCCTTCGAAATGCGCTGTTCATGGATCCCGAACTCTTCGACACAGCCCTCGAGAAGCTCACGATTCATGGCGGCGCGGCAATCGACTTCGCGGAAAACGTGACCGTGGACGGGAGGAACTGGCAGCGTTCCTATTTCACGCAGTTGGAACAGAAACGAGCGCAACTTGGCCTTGTCCGGCGCTACGCAGAAACGCATCAATGCCGTATGCAGGCGCTAGTGCGCCATTTCGGAGATCTCGCCGACAGCAAACGGGCGTGTGGCCAGTGCGATTTCTGCGCTCCCAGACAATGCATCGCTCAGCACTTCCGGACCATCACTAAGGCCGAACGACAGACTGTGCACACGCTCCTCGCGACGCTCCGCCCTACCAAGAGCCAACCCATCGGCAGATTGCACCGAGTATTGTTTCCAACCGAGGCCATGAGCAGAAATGACTTCGAGGATCTCGTCGGAGCAATGGCGCGAGCCGGGTTGGTGCTGCTCGAAGACGCCACATTTGAAAAGGAAGACAGAATCATATCCTACCGGAAAGTAACCCTGACCCGAGAGGGTTACAAACTGAGTGAACACACGCCGGTGGAACTTCTTCTAACGGATAGGGCAAGAGATCAAAAGCCCGTCAAACCGAAACGGCGAAGCTCGGCGGGAAGCAAGCAACCGGACCCGGTTACCTTTTCGCCGGAGGCAGCCACACTCGAAGAGAAGCTGCGTGCTTGGCGGCTCGCTGAAGCGAGGAAGCTCCGACGTCCGGCCTTCTACGTCTTCAGTGATCGGACATTACGCGCCATCGTGCAGGCGCGCCCGACCGCTCCCGAGGACTTGCTCGCAGTCGAGGGGATCGGACCCGCGAAAGCTGAAATGTTTGGGCAGAGCATCCTCCAAATCTGCCGCTCAAGCTCCCACAGCCAAGGCAATTCTCGAGTTCTAAAAAGTCATTTGACATCTTGATGCTCTCGATATAGCATCAAGATGTGCGAACGACCTTAACCCTCGATGAAGACGTGGCCGCGAAGCTCCGCGCGGAGGCCCGGCGTTCAGGCCAACCGCTCAAGCGAGTCGTGAACCAATTCCTCCGCCTGGGCCTGACTTCGCGATCGCAATTGAAGCCTGCCCGGCCGTTCGTGGTCAGGGCGCGAGCCCTTGGCCTGCGTCCGGGCTTCAGCTACGACAACATTTCGGAACTCGTCGAGCAGATCGAAGGGAGTTCCCATCGGTGATCGTTATCGATGCCAACATTCTGCTCTACGCCTACGACTCTTCCTCCGCCCATCATGAAGTCGCCCGCGGCTGGCTCGAAAGCATCCTATCGAGGCCGGAACCAGTTGGCCTCGCGTGGATGACGGTTCTGGCTTTCCTGCGCATTAGTACAAACCCGCGCGCCTTTCGGCATCCGTTTTCCGTCACTGAAGCCGTGGCCATTGTTTCGGGATGGCTGGACCGACCGATGGTCACCCTCCTCGGTCCCGGCGAGCGGCACTGGGAGATCTTGCGTAACCTTCTTCTGGAAGGGCAAGCGCCAGGGCCGCTGGTCATGGACGCCCACTTGGCGGCCCTCGCCATCGAACACGGAGCCACGCTTTCGACCAGCGACAGGGATTTTGCCCGCTTCCCCGGGCTGCGGCTCCAAAATCCGTTGAGAAGCTGAGCGAAACTCCACCTGCAATTGGTTCACTGAATCATTGCCTCATTGATCCATTGACAAGCCACGTCATCGACCACGTCCCCGCGATTCAGTGACTCAGTGAGTCAATCATTCGATCAACTCTTTCATTGAAAGCGGAAGCGAGCTCCCGCGCTCCAAAAGGGGTGGCGCCCAGCGTCGGCGGGGCTGGGCCTTATCCACTCTACACATATGGGCACCGCCCAATAGTTCGGTACAGTTACCTGCCAAAATTCAGAGAGAGTTCAGATTTAGTTACCGGGATGTCGTCCTGACACGTTGTCCCTTGCGCATATGCAGTGCCGGGAGTATCTTGCTTGGTGGGGGATTAGTGTTAGACCTTAAGGCAATCAACTCAAATGAAGTGAAGAAGAGGAGGCGTACTGTATGCCAATTACGGCTGTAGTCGAGAAGAACGCATATGACTCAGCGATGGAGAACTTTGACCTCGCGGCAGATGCGCTGGAACTCGACGATAATGTTCGAAATATGATCAAGTATCCCGAAAGGGTACTAACCGTCGTCTTGCCAGTACGGATGGACAACGGGAAGATTCACTGTTTTGAGGGGTTCCGCGTTCAACACAGCACGGCGCGCGGCCCTGCCAAAGGGGGCATCCGCTATCATCCCAATGTTACAGTGTATGAAGTGAAGGCCCTCGCAACCTGGATGACGTGGAAGTGCGCTGTGGTAAAC
>JBAVYG010000194.1:0-7405 GCA_049698675.1 Terriglobia bacterium | reverse complement strand
AGAACTGATGATTACCATTATCCCTGCCTTCATCTGAATATGTCCCTCGTGGGTTACTGGGAAACCCTCGCCCACGATATCGGTTCCATTGGCGCCAACAAAACACTGAGTATCTCAGGTTGCAACTCGCGGCCCGCAGAGAAGTCCACTTTATAGAGCTGCGCGTCTTGAGAATATAATCCAAAATCGGCACGGCAATTACTTTTTGCAAATCGCTCACACACCGAAGTGCCGGGCTGATGGTTTGGGTAAGAGGAAGCTCACTACACGAAACCGCGATGGGGACTCTTTGCGTGACTCCAGGAAGGAAACACTTGCACCATAAATGGAAATCGAGTCTGACTGGTCCGTCGCGAGCAAAGGGTCAAGTACTTTGAGGGCAGCCTCATCCTGCTTCGTTTCGACCAGTACTACCGCGAGATTATATTTTGCATAAGTGCGCTGTGGAAGTAGTGCGGCAAGCTGTTCAAATACGGGGATCGCTTTTTGAGGTTGTCCCGTTTGCACGAAACAATAACCATAGGCTTCCAGCGAGTCAGGATGAGTCCCGATCACTTTCGCGCTGAGAAGAAAATGGTCAATCGCAGCCTGGCAATTTCCCTGTCTTTCCTCGAGCATCGCGAGCATTTCGTGCGCGGTCTCATCTTTCGGATCAACCTTCAATATCTTTTCGAGTAGCGGGATTGCGCGTTTATCCTGTGCCTGATAGAGGAGTTGCACTTCGCCTTTCAGAGCTGCAGCGTAGTTCGGAGAGAGACTCAGTGCCTTTTCAAAGGCATTTAACGCATCATGGTTGCTGCCCTTGATCGAAAGTACAATCCCTTCCAATGTCCAAAGTCGGAAGTCGTTGGGCGTCTCGTGCAAGGCGGATCGGGTAATCTGTAAAGCTTGGTCGTACTCCTGAGAACGAATCAACGATTCTATCGACGCAATAGACACCTTGGTTTGTTGCGCTTGAGCAACGAAAGATGCACCCAAAATGAAAAGCACCACGCATCTGGTGCGAAACATAGAACCGCCGATCCCCATGCGTAAACGCTCAGAACAGTGTAAACGTTCAGGAGCATTGCTTCTTAAATGCGCAGGCATATATTACCCATTCCGCTTCCGTGATTCAATTGCCTGGAGGGGGCAGCGCAAGCGTTTTCTTCATGGCTTGCCCTTCGACAATCTCATAGATCGCGTCTCCCGCAACGTTGCGGAACTCCTGCTCCAGTCCGCTGGGCCATTGGACTTTGACTTTGCTCATCAGGGCGTCGCGGCCCAACCCGAAATGGAGGCGCGTGTCATTGGTTGAGTTGTAACTTCCTCCCCCGTGGACTTCGTCAATCTGAGTCATACTGGATGTGTAGACGGTGACGCGCGCGCCGACCGCAGCGCGGTTGCTCTTGGTGCCGATGAGACGAAACAGAACGCGATGGTTGGCGTTGCGCGTTTCGTTGAGAAACAAGGAAGGCGGACCGGCGGCATTGAAGACGACTACGTCGAGATTGCCATCGTTGTTGATGTCGCCAAAGGCGGTGCCGCGGCGCGACTTGAGGGGGCCATCATTGAGCCCGGCGCGATCCGCAATTTCGTCGAAAGTCCCGTTTCCCAGGTTGCGGAACAACTGCATCGGCTCGCGATACTTGACTTCCTTTTCGAGCGCATCCATCAAGGATGAAAAGTTGCCGTTGGCAATGAGGATGTCGGGCCAGCCATCGTTGTCGAAATCGCCGAAGCCCACCCCCCACTTAATGGCAGTGGTGGTCAGTGGAGCGATTTGGGCTTCCGTGGCCACGTCCGTGAAGCCTTCCCCGTCATTTCGATAGAGGCTCGCGGGCTGTGCGCGGTAGCGGGTCACCACCAAGTCGAGCTTGCCATCGCGATCGAAGTCGCCGAAATCCGCGGCCATGTTGCCGAAGATTTCCCCGTTGGGTCCCAGACCGGCGCCCGAGACGACCCCGATTTCTTCAAACGTGCCGTCGCGCTTGTTGTGATAGAGGAAATTCTGGCCATCGTCGTTGGTGACGAAGAGGTCGGGCCAACCATCGTTGTCGTAATCGCCCCAAACAACGCCCATACCATGAAGCTTGCCGGGATCGCTGACGCCCGCTTTTTCAGACACATCTTCGAAGGTGCCGTCGCCCCGATTGCGGAACAGATAATCAGTTTCCCCTGGCATTTCGTCGGGCATTTCGAGGATGACGGACCGGTAGCCGGTAGCGTCGGGGTCGGGCGGCGGCAAGTGGTGGAGATCGGTGTCAACGTAGCGAGCTACAAACAGGTCGAGATATCCATCTCGATCGTAGTCAGCCCAAGCCGCACCGGTGCTGAACCCACCGACTTCGAGGCCTGCCTTTTTGGTTACGTCCTCGAATTTGCAGCCGCCGAGATTGTGGTACAGCACGTTGTGGCCATAGCCGGTCACATACAGGTCCGGCAAGCCATCGTTATCGTAATCTCCCACAGCGATGGCATTTCCCCAACCGCGGGTGGTGAGGCCGGCAGACGCGGTCACATCGGTGAAGTGAATATTCCCAGAATCCGAATCCTGACGGTAGAGGGTGATCATCGGATCGCCGCCGCGAAGATATTGCTCGATGGTGGAGTCGTTCACAACAGCGATGTCGAGTTTGCCGTCATTGTCGCAATCGAAGAGGGCGATCCCGCCGCCACCCATGGTTTCCACTAGATAGCGGCGCTCGGACGACGAGCGTGGAATGGTCGTGAGTCCTGCCTGCGCAGCAATGTCGCGAAAGTGCATGGGAGCTTTGGAGGACGTGATTGAGATTGTTTGGCCAGGACTGCGTTTGGTGCGGGGCGACGGCAGTGTAGAGGATGGGAGTTGACCGAGACAGAGGGAAGCCGCCAGAGTGCCCGTGACGAAGATCCAGTGTTTTCGCATGAGCATCGCCGGCAAGCCGCCCTATCGGGTTCGCGTTCACGCTATGAACAGATTGAGCCAGGATTTCCATTTTGCCTTCCCGGCCACGAGCCAGTATACTCCCCGTCGCCTCCGTCGAGCCGTTTTTTCATCCTTCTCGGAGTCGAAGTATCCCCAGCCCCGGGCGCGAGGTGCATGGCGCCCAGCACAACCCCAGGGCCGAAAGCACGGGAAGAGTTTTCGGATCGGCTTTCAATATCTCTTCCAGCTCTTTGCGGAAACGAAACTCACGCCATATGCGCGCAGACCCAAAACGCCCTAATGCCAGGACTCACCTTTAGCGTTCGATAAGCCTCAGGCTAGTTGAAGCGCTTACCACCCGCTTCGGCAGCCCTGGAAAGAGTCCGAAAGCGTTCCGGCGGACAGCGGACAGCTTGCCTAAAGGTACGGGTGAAGGTCTTAACGCTCCCGAACCCCGCCGCAGTCCCAACGGTGTAACATGGCAGATCAGTTTCAAGCAGCAATCGTTTGGCGTGCTCTATCCGATTGCGCGTAATCTCACTGAGAATAGACCTGCCAACAGCACGGGCGAAGCGACGTTCGAGCGTCCGCCGGGGGACGCCCACGCGTTCTACCACCTGGGGCACTCCAATCCCCAGCCGCGAATGGTCACGCATCATTCGTAGCGCTGTAGCCAGGACCGGATCATCTTGGGCGATGAAATCAGTAGAGCGGCGCGCCGCCACGTGAGTTGGCTCCACATACACGATGCGGTTACGGCTTCGCCGGCCGCGCATCAGATCATCAAGGATCCGTGCAGCCGCGTACCCTGCCTTCTCGATATCGAGCGCCACGCTTGACAAGGGAGGGTTCGACAACTCACACATCATGTCGTCATTGTCCACGCCCACCACGGCAACATCATCCGGCACGCTTAGCCCTGCGTTGGCGCAAGCTTGCAGCACCTCGCGACCGCAAACGTCATTGCAAGCCATGATACCTAACGGCTTTGGAAGCGCTTGCAGCCAGCGGGTCATAATCGGTTGCTCGTGCTCCCAGGCTTCAATCCAGCCGGTGCGCTGCAGCCATCCGGCAGATTCCACACGGTGAGTGGAACACGAGAAGCCCCTTCCCTTCAGAAGTTCCACAAATGTCTTCTCCCTGGAGGCTGACCATTGACATTGGGAGAATCCACAAAAAGCGAAATGGCGCAGTCCTCGGTCGGCTAAGTGCGTGGCCGCCATGCGAGCAATGGACTCACCGTCGGTGCGGATTTCTCCGCAAAAACCCTCCTCCTTTGGAGGGGAAGATTCAGAGAGGTCAGAGGCGACAAAGGGCACCCCGCTGGCGCGGAGGATTTGCTCGGTCCTCGACGAGCGGATCATTGCGATTATGCCATCTCCGTGCCAAGCTCCTGCTTTGGGCAATATCTGCTTGAGGTGGCCGGGAGCAGTATAAAGCGACCAGAACCCGTACAGCCGCGCGTACCGGATGATTCCCCGGAGGAGCCCGCGGCCATACTCGGTGGATGTCTCGAGGAGAAGGGCCACTTGCGGAATGTGGGATTTTGGGAGGTTCATTTTCATGCCCTCTAACCCGTACGCCGGCGGTGTTGCAGGTTAAGGATGATTTTCGGATTGAGGGGCGGAGCAGGGATGAGCGCGATCTGGCCTACCCTATGCGGAAGCCCCACGTCCCTCACGGAGATGAGCCAATGTCACCCCTTCGAAGTCCTGATTCTTGATCTGCCGCATTTGCGCTGCAAAACTCATCATCGTCTCCGGCGATGGCCGAGGCGCGAGGCACGGGCGCCCTCAGCACTGGAACCGGAAGGCCTGTGCTGGCAAGGTCAGCGTGCGCCACGCCGCGTTCGAAGAGGTCTTCTTCCCGCCAGCTACAGAAACGCCTTAGGGAAGCACCTGGGAGGGGGTTCACGCCAACGACCACATGGATCGTCGCTGAGTTCGTGGACGACGCCCCCCTCCTGGCTCGGCGACTACAATGCGACGCGACGGAGCGTAGGAGTCCCGCTTGGGACCTGTCAAGGCATCGTACAGTTCCGTACAGTACGGCGAGCACCAAACCGCAACGTGGATTTAGATTTACGGGGTGCGCGGCCGGTCGCAACCGGATCGCTGGTGGGGCAGAATTTTTGTCATTCGACGGCCTGCATCTCTGGTTTGGCGCTAACCGGCAGGAGCCTCCGCCTTGGGGGAGAGTCGGGGTATGTCATCACATGGCCCAGAATGGCTGGAATTGCCGATTGTCGATTGCTGATGGACATTGGAGGGAGTTGCCACACCACTTTTTCAATCGGCAACCGTCAATCGTCAATCGTCAATTAAAACCAGATCTTTGGTTGCGGCTATGCCACGCTGTGTAGATTGTATGCGAGGAAGCGAGACCAGGAGCACACCCTATCGAGCGTCTGGTTCGCCAAGCAGCGCTTGCGCCTTGTCAACGAATGGTGTGGTTTGGTACACTTCAGTGAGCAAGGATTGGCGACGTGAATTCGGGCTCAGAGGCTGGGCGGCAGGCAGAGGCCGCCAGGAGGGTATATGACCTCCGCCTCGGCGCCCGCAGGCCCAGTGCTCTGGCCGGCGGCGGCAGGGGGAAAGGCCATGAAAGTCAGAGCTGAATCGCACGCAATTCCCGGTCCGCAAGCAGACACCACTTCAATTGATGAGTTGCACAGGCAGGCCGTGCTGCGCGAACTGGAAAGCATCCTGAACAGCCAAGCCTTTCGTGCCAGCAAGCGCAGCCAACAGTTCCTTTCTTTCGTTGTCCAACGCAGCCTCGAAGGGCACACGGAGTCTTTGAAGGAGCGAATCATTGGGGCCGATCTGTTCCACCGTCCCACGAGCTATGCGACGGGTGAGGATCCGGTGGTTCGACTCAAGGCGAGCGAGGTACGGAGAAGGCTGGCGCAATATTATCACGAGGAGTCGCATTCGTCACCCGTCCGCATCGAACTCTGTCAAAGCTCTTTAGAAATGTCCCCTTTCTTACCTCATTAGAAATGTCCCCTTTTTGGTTTTCTCTTTGTCGTTGGCCTTGCCCGGAGCGAAGCCCTGCGGAGCCCGTAGGGCGGAGCGTTCAGGGCGAAGCGGAGGGCAAGGCCAACGACGCGCGCGGCGGCAGCGCTGGGCCGGCGGACACTGTCTTCTCCACTCCCCGGCAGGCCGGCTGTCGCCACGGGTGGTCCGGCGCCGGCACCCACTTCTGCTTGGGCAGTCGCGGGGCCAGACCCCCTCTTCCGTGGCCTAGCTCCGTGGCCTCCTGGCCAATGGCCTTGGCCGGCGCCGGAATCTCCTCCCAACGCAGGGCGTGGCCGCGATATTCGATCGTCACGCTGCCCTCCCGACTCTCACCGACCGCCACTTGGCTTTTCACCGGTGCGTAATGGCGACTCTGCGGCTGAAGTTGGAAAAAGCGGTTGTCGTAACGCACCACCCAGTCGTCGCTGATCCTCCGTACACTCTCCAGCCGGAAGATCTTGTCCAACTCCCCCGCCCTCGGCGCCCGGCGGTGATAATCCTCCGGTCGGGCCGCCGCCCGCGCAAACCGCCGGTTGTGGTCGGGCAGATACTCTGCCTCCAGATAGGCGTTGGCCTGGGCGTGCGTGGCGATCTCCTTTCGGCGCAGCTTCTTCACCAGTCGATCCTGATGCGTCCCGTGCATGCGCTCCACGCGTCCCTTCGCCTGCGGCGAGCTCGCCGCGATAAGCTCGATGCCTAGCCTCGCGCACATGCGCCCAAACTGCGTGATGGGCTCTTCCCCCCTCAACCGCTCCCCGGGCGTGGCCCCTCGCTTGTAGAGATTCTTCCAGTCCACATACAGGGCCCAGGGCACCCCGTGGCGCTCAATCCAAGCCCGCAACGCGTCGGCGGCAGCCCAAATCGTCTCTTCCTCTCCCAAGTGCGCCCAGGTGGTGTTGGTGGCGTCGTCGACCAGGTCTATCAGGCAACCTCCCGGACCACGCCCTTCCAGCCAGCGGTGAAAGCTCCCGTCCATCTGCACCAGTTCGCCAAAGTGCTCCCTGCGCTGCCGCCGCCGCCGATGCCGCCGTCGCCTCCGCTCCCGGCTCCACAACCCTTCCCCCAGCATCCAGCGCCGCAGCGTCTCCGCGTCGACCTGAAGCCCATCCTCCCAGGCTAGATGCTCAGCCGCCAGCGTGGGGCCAAAACGCTCCCCCACCTCCCCGCCGTACTTCTCCCGCACCCGCCTCAGCACCTTCTGCCGAAGGCTCTCGGGGTAGGCTCGGTTCGAGCGCCGCCCGGCGCTCCGGTGCTTCATCCCCGCCGCGCCTTCTTCCCCATACCGCTTCCACAGACGCTTGGCTTGCCGGTAGCTCACCCGTAGCAGCGCCGCCGCGTCCACGACTCGCAAGTCCCCACTCTTCACCCGCGCCAGCACCTCCACCTTTCCCAACTCCCGCTTGCTCATCTCTGTTCGCCCCAATCTGACCTCCTTTCGGAGGCCACATTAGGGGACATTTCTATCGAGGACAAAAGGGGACATTATCATGGAGGCACAACA